>DASZQY010000293.1:0-19975 GCA_035549395.1 Bauldia sp. | reverse complement strand
TGACGACCAGCGCGCCGTCGCCGCCGACCGTGACGGCTGTCAGCGCGCAGTCGCTTCTTACGGCCGCCACCGCTGCCTCCAGGCTCGAGGTCGTGTAGAGCGACTTCAGCTCCAGGTCGTTGGCGAACACGATATCGACCGTGCCGCTGCGCATGAGATCGAGGAATTCGGCGCGAAAGCGGTCGACGCAGAAGGCATCGGAGAGGGTCAGCGAGACCTGGCGCCCGGCGGCATGGGCGATCTCGGCCGCGCGGCGGAAGGCTTCCTTGGCCTGCGGCGGATCCCACAGGTAGCCCTCGAGGTACGTGATCGCCGCTGCCTCGACGGTGCCCGGATCGATGTCGGCCGGCGACAGCATCTGGCAGGCGCCGAGGTACGTGTTCATCGTACGCTCGCCGTCCGGCGTGATCAGGATCATCGAGCGGGCGGTCGGGGCGCCGTGCGGCAGGGGCCGCGTGTCGAAGGCCACTCCGGTAGCGTGCATGTCGCTGCGGTAGAGATGGCCGAGCGGGTCGTCCGCGACCTTGCCAATGAAGGCAGCGCGTCCGCCGAGCGAGGCGACGCCGGCGGTAGTGTTGCCGGCCGAGCCGCCCGACCGCTCGATGGCGCCCGGGATGGCGTGGTGCAGCGCTTCGGCTCGCGCCGCATCGATCAGGTGCATGGTGCCCTTGGCCAGCTTCTCGGCGACGACAAAATCGTCGTCCACCCGCGCCATGACATCGACGATGGCGTTGCCGATGCCGAGCACGTCGAAGATGGGTTCGGCCATGAGGGGAGAGGCTCGGGGATCCGCGAGGGGAAGGCGGCGGGACTATACCGGGGCCGGCCTGCCGTGCAACGCCGCCTTTTCGGCGGCGATTTCGTCGCCCGGCGGGGTCTTGTCACGGTAGCGGCAGAGATCGACGATCAGGCATTCCGGGCAGTTCGGCTTGCGTGCCACGCACACGTAGCGGCCATGCAGGATGAGCCAGTGATGGGCGTGGCCGAGGTATTTCGCCGGCACGACTTTCTCCAGCCCGTCCTCGACCGCGCGCGGGTCGTCGCCCTTCGCCATCCCGGTGCGGTTGGCGACGCGGAAGATGTGCGTGTCGACGGCGATCGTTGGCTCGCCGAAGGCGACGTTGAGGACGACGTTCGCCGTCTTGCGCCCGACGCCCGGCAGCTTCTCCAGTTCCTCGCGCGTCTGTGGCACCTCGCCGCCGTGCTCGGCAACCAGGATCTTCGACAGCGCGACGACGTTCCTGGCTTTGGTCCTGTACAGGCCGATCGTCTTGATGAGTTCGCGCACCTTCTCTTCGCCGAGCCTTGCCATCTTCGCCGGCGTGTCGGCCCTGGCGAACAGGCCGGGGGTCGCCTTGTTCACGCCGGCGTCCGTCGCCTGTGCCGACAGCACCACGGCGATCAGCAGCGTGAAGGGCGAGGAATAGTGAAGCTCGGTCTTCGGCTCGGGCATCGCCTTGGCAAAGCGCCGGAACGCCTCGGCAATGTCTTCGGGGGGCATGCGCCCCGCCGCTGTGGCCTTTGGCCGGCGCGGTGCGACTTTCTTTCCTGCCTTCCGCGCCATGCCGCCTCGCCTCCCGCTCGTCCCGCCCTCTATAATCAAGCGCGATGTCCGCCGCCAACGCCTTCCCCGACGACCTGCCGCTTTACTCCGCGGTGCTGAAGCCGCATCGCTCGCTCGGCCGTCGCGGCTTCCTCGTTCTCATGACGGCGATGGCGCTGATGTCGGCGTCGGTGGGACTCTATTTCTTCGCCATCGGCGCCTGGCCGGTGCCCGGTTTCTGCGGCCTCGACGTGCTGGCGCTGTATGTCGCCATGCGCCTGAGCTACCGCCAGGCGAAGACGGCGGAGGTGATCCGCCTGTCGCGCTCGGCGCTCACGGTGCGTCACATCGCGCCGGACGGGCGCAGCGCCGAGACCGGTCTCAATCCCTATTGGGCGCGGCTCGAGGTCGATCGCCACCCCGAGTTCGGCATCCTGCGCATTTCGGTCGTCTGGCAGGGCCGGCGCCTCGTCGTTGGCAGCTTTCTGCCGCGCAACGAGCGGGAGAAATTCGCTGCCGAATTCGCGGCGGCGCTGGCGTTGGCCCGCGCCACCCCGCTGCCCTGAAGAACCGCGCCGGCACGCAAGAATCGGGTGGCTGGCCGTGGTAGGCGGGCCTATCTCGGCGGCACGATGAATGCGCTACAAGGACCCCGCGCCCATGGATGCCGCCATGCCCGATATCGTCCCGATGCCGCCGTTCGAGGTGCCGCTCCGTGCCGAGCACCCGACCGACTATGACGTCATTTGCCGGGCGATTGCCTTCATCTCGGAAAAATGGCGCGGACAGCCGTCGCTTGAGGCGATCGCCGCGCACGTCGGCATGAAGCCGCTCACCCTGCAGCGGCTGTTCACGCGCTGGGCCGGACTTTCGCCGAAGGCGTTCCTGCAGGCCGTGACGCTGGATCATGCCCGGCTGCTGCTCGCCGACTCGGCTTCCGTGCTCGACGCCAGCTATGAGCTCGGCCTCTCCGGGCCGGCGCGATTGCACGATCTTTTCGTCACCCACGAGGCGATGACGCCGGGCGATTACAAGGCGCGCGGCGAGGGGATCACCATTCGCTACGGCTTCCATCCATCGCCGTTTGGCACCGCGCTGGCGATGGTCACGGAGCGCGGATTGGCCGGCCTCGCATTCGCCGATCCCGGCGAGGAAAGGCTGGCGCTGGTCGACATGCAGCGCCGCTGGCCGCGCGCCGCCTACGTCGAGGACAGCGCGGTCACGGCCCCTTACGTCGCGCGCATCTTCGACCGTGCGCAGTGGCGAGCCGAGCAGCCGTTGCGCGTCGTCATGATCGGCACCGACTTCGAGGTCAGCGTCTGGGAGACGCTGCTCAGGCTGCCGCTCGGCAGGGCGACCACCTATTCCGATATCGCCGCCCACCTCGGGCGGCCGTCCGCGGCGCGCGCCGTTGGCACGGCGGTCGGCCGCAACCCGATTTCGTTCGTCGTCCCTTGCCACCGCGTGCTCGGCAAGGATGGCGGCCTGCACGGTTATCACTGGGGCCTGACCCGCAAGCGTGCCATCCTCGGCTGGGAAGCCGGAGTGGCCGGCTCCGGCCGATAGTAGTTGCCAAGGCATCCATATTATTGATATTGTCAATGACATGGATGACAAAAGCAATGGTTCTTCGGGCGGCCAGATCGCGGCGATTCGCGCCTTCAACCGCTTCTACACCCGCCGTATAGGCGCTCTCGACGAGCACCTCGTTGGCAGCGGCTTCTCGCTCGCCGAGGCGCGCGTGCTTTACGAGCTGGCCGAGCGTGATCGCGTCAGCGCCGCTGATCTCGCCCGCGAGCTCGCGCTCGATCCCGGCTATCTCAGCCGCCTGCTGGCCGCCTTCGCCAGGCGAAAGCTGATCACGCGCCGGCGCGCCGAGGGCGACGGCCGGCTGGTGCTGGTGTCGCTGACTGCCAAAGGGCGGGAGGCGTTTGCCGCGCTCGATGCGCGCTCGTCGGACGCGGTGCAGCAGATGATCGCCCCGCTTGCCGCCGCCGACCGCCGCCGTCTCGTTGAGGCGATGCAAGCCATCCGCGCGGCGCTTGGCGATGCACCGTCCACAGCCCGGCGCTCGCTGGTGCTGCGCAGCCATCAGCCTGGCGACATCGGCTGGGTCGTCCATCGCCAGGGCAGGCTCTACGCCGAGGAGTACGGCTGGGACGAGACCTACGAGGCGCTGGTCGCCGAGATCCTGTCGTCGTTCATCAAGAATTTCGACGCCACCCGCGAGCGCGCCTGGATCGCGGAGATGGACGGAGAGATCGTCGGGTCGGTGTTCCTGGTCCGCGCAACGGACGAGGTAGCGAAGCTCAGGTTGCTGTATGTCGAGCCGAAAGCGCGCGGCCTGGGGCTCGGCACCCGGCTGGTCGAAGAGTGCGTCGCCTTTGCCCGCGGCAAGGGCTACCGCACGCTGACGCTGTGGACCAACGACGTGCTGGCCTCCGCCCGGCGCATATACGAGAGCCAGGGGTTCCGGCTGATTTCGCAGGGCCGCCACAAGTCCTTTGGCAAGGATCTCGTCGGCCAGACGTGGGAGCTTGCGCTTCGCGGCTAGGTGAGTACTTCCTTGCTTGCCACGGACGAATCGGCGTTGAGGCGGTAGATCACCGGCACGCCGGTCGCGAGTTCCATCTTCACGATCTCGTCGGCGCTGAGCCCGTCCAGGGCCATGATGAGAGCACGGAGCGAATTGCCGTGCGCCGCGATCAACACACGCTTGCCGCTGAGCACGTCCGGCAGGATGCGGTGGATGTAGTACGGCCACACGCGCGCTCCGGTGTCGCGCAGCGACTCGCCGCCAGGCGGCGCAACGGCATACGAGCGGCGCCAGACGTGCACCTGCTCCTCGCCCCACTTGGCGCGTGCGTCGTCCTTGTTCAGTCCGGAGAGATCACCGTAGTCGCGCTCGTTGAGCGCGAGGTCGCAGGTTATCGGGAGCTTCGGCGTGCCGAGTTCGCCCAGCATGAGGTCGAGGGAGCGCTGCGCCCGCTTCAACGCCGACGCGTAGCCGACGTCAAAGGCGAGGCCTTTGGCCTTGAGCTTGCGTCCGGCGGACTTGGCTTCCTCCACGCCGTCCGGGGTCAGGTCGACATCGCGCCAGCCGGTGAACAGGTTCTTCAGGTTCCATTCGCTCTGTCCATGGCGGACGAGCACCAGCAGGCGATCCATCGTTTCTGTCCTGTCAGCTATTTGTGCGCGGCAAGCGCCGCCAGAATATCGCGCATCAGCGCGCGGTTGGCATCGGTGAATTCGGGCATGGTCAAGACGCCGCGCTGTTCCAGCGTCAGCGTGCTCATGGCATTGCCGAGCGCATCGCGCAATGTGGCGTCGCTGAATCCCAGACAGCGGAAGAAGCGCGCCGCTGTGCCGTCCGCCTCGCTCCCGGTGTGGCGCGCGAAGGCCACCGCCTGGGCGCGGCGGTCGAAGTAGGTCACGTCGACGGCGTCATCGGCAATGTCGGTCGCGACGTCGTAGTAGACTGCGCCGATCTCGCCGGCATCGGCACTTTCATCGACGGTGCACGCCTCGAGCCCATTCACGTCTATGCGGCAATGTCCGGCGGCATACTCGACGTAGCGGACCTCGCCCCGGTTCCTGAAGGTATCGAGGTCGACGTGATAGGTCACGAAGCCACCGTCGATGCGCTGGTGCGTGAAGCCGAAGGCGCACGCCAGCGCCGCATCGCTGCTGTCGGTGGCGCGTGGTTGTACCGTGTAATAGCCGGAATAGGGATATTCGCTGGCGACCGACGGCGCCGCCGCTCCCGCCAGAAGCCACAGGGCGAGAACGGCGCGGACGCTGCGGCGCATGAGTGCCACTCCTAGAGGCCGAGCACGTCCGTCATGGAGTAGAGCCCGGGCTTCTTGTCGCGGGCCCACAGCGCCGCCCGGATGGCCCCGCGCCCAAACAGGGCGCGGTCGCTGGCGTGGTGGCTGAGCGAGATCGATTCGCCGTCGCCGGCGAAGATCACGGTGTGGTCGCCGATCACCGAGCCGCCGCGCAGGCTGGCGAAGCCGATATCGCCGTGCCGCCGCGCACCGGTTTCTCCGTCGCGGCCGCGGGCCGAATGGCTGGCGAGATCGACGCCGCGACCTGCGGCAGCCGCTTCGCCGAGCAGCAGCGCAGTGCCGGACGGGGCATCGATTTTGCCGCGGTGATGCATCTCGAGAATCTCGATGTCGAAGGATGGATCGAGCGCCTTCGCCGCCTGGCGGACCAGCCCGGCGAGGAGATTGACGCCGACGCTCATGTTGCCCGACTTCACTACGACGGCGTGGCGTGCCTCTGCCTTGATCTTCGCCTCGTGCTCGGCGGTGAGGCCTGTGGTGCCGATGATGTGCACGATGCGCGCCTGAGCGGCGAGTTCGCCGAAGGCGATCGTCGCCGACGGCACGGTGAAATCCAGCACGCCGTCGGCCTTGGCGAACAGCGGCAGCGGGTCGTCGCTGATCGCGATGCCGTTCTTGCCGAGCCCGGCAAATTCGCCGGCGTCCTTGCCGATCTCGGGCTGGCCCGCACGCTCGACGGCGCCAGCCAGCGTCACTCCCGGCGTCTCGCCTACGAGCCGGATGAGGGTCTTGCCCATGCGCCCGGCGGCGCCAACGACAACAAGACGCATATCGGCCATGGCAATGTCGCTCCGGTTGGAGCCGCGGATATAGCCGGGCACGGCCGCATCGGCAAACGCACTCCGCAAGCCGCCCGTCGCCCGCCCGTCACGGCTGCAGCCAGGGTGACGCCGCGCTCCAGAATATGATGTCGGCGCCGAGGTAGTCGTCGGCGAAACGCACGAATTCATCCCGGGTGAAGCGTTTGCCGGTGGCCGGGTTCGTGTAGGTGAGCGTCGGCTCCTGCACCGCCATGGCAACGAGGCTGAGCTTGCCCTTGTATTGATGGAAGAAGGGATAGGCGTTCTTCATTTGCGCCTTGCGGTTCGGGATGACGTCCGGCCCGCCGAGGCCAACCCCGCTGGCGGCAGCGTAGGCGAACAGGCGCTCCATGTAGCGGTGGTCGTTGTCCCACTCGCAGGGCCAGAAATTCACGTACTGGACGACGTGCGAACGCGGGAACGCCTTCGCCGCCACCGCGAGATTTTCCATCTCGGCGGCAAAGTAGCCGTCGCAGCTGAACCCGGCCGCGCGCTTCATGTCGATATCGATCGAGGTCTCTGGCAGATTGATGCCGAACACGCGCCCGTCGAAACGCGCGCCAAGCGCCGAGAGCAGCATCTGATAGCGGTCGCGCACGGCTGCGTTCCACTCCATTGCCGCCCAGCCGTATCCGGTCTTGCCCTCGCCGGCATTGTCGACCTGCGCCACGAGACCGCCGTCGTATTCGGGGTCACTCAGAAGGTAGGCGGGGACATTGCGGGCGTCCGGCGAAAAGAAGCGATCCTGAATCTGGATGAAGAGCTTCTTGCCGAGTGCGGCCGTCGCCGCGAGATCGGATTCGATAGCCGAGAAGTCATAGACATCTTTCCGGGGCTCGAGCGCCTTCCAGTTGTAGACCACCTGCACGCCGTCGATGTCACTGCGGGCGAGCAAGGTGCCGAGGCCGTCGAGGGCGCCGGCGCTGGCGTAAAGGTAGTTGGCGGGCGTCGCGCTTGCCGCCGTGGCGGCCAGCGAAAGCAACGCCGCGGCGGCGACAAGCCGCATGCGTACTGGCAACGTCACGAGAATCGCATCCGATTGTCCCCGGCGGCGGCCTGATCGCCGCCCATTGCGGCCGAAATGCGGGCCGCTGGCGCGCGAGCATGAAGACGCACTCGGGCGCGGTATGAAAGACGAAGATGCGCCCATCGCTGTCCTCGGCGATGGCGTGCGTCGTGCCGAACCGCTTCCCGCCCGGCAGTCTCGCCCACGCCCGGTCGATGTCGTAGCGGAATTCGCCTTCGCCCGTGATCACGGCCGGTCGCCCGCGCTCCGTCCCTACGGCTGCGGGCCGTCGTAGCCTTCGACGATCACGAGGTCGGTGTCGATCGCGTTGCCGCGCACATCGAGCGCCCGCTTGTACTCGGGGGAGTGGTAGCAGTCCTTGGCCGCCTGGAAGGATGGAAACTCGATGAGCGAGTTCACCGGCCACGCTTCGCCGAGCGGGTTTTCGAACTGGCCGCCGCGCGCCAGGAACTTCCCGCCATACTTGCGGAAAGCCTCGCCGTTGACGGCGCGGTAGGCCGCGTACTGCTCGGGATTGTTGATCTTGAGGCCGACGATCCAGTAGCCCTTCGCCATATCGGTATCCTTCCTCCGCTACGCTGACGCTGCTTCAATTTCCGCGACGATGCTTTCCGCCGCCGCTTTGGGATCGGCCGCCGCGGTCACCGGCCGCCCGACGACCAGGTAGTCGGCGCCGGCGTGTATCGCTTCCGCCGGGGTCGCCGTGCGCTTCTGGTCGGCAGCGTCGCTGCCGGAAGGACGGATGCCGGGCGTCACGATCACCATGCCTGGTCCCACGATCGTGCGCACGGCTGCCGCCTCGGCCGGCGATGCGACGATCCCGTCGATGCCGGCGGTTCGTGCATCGGCTGCGCGCAGCGCGACCACGGAACTGATCGGTCCCCGGTAGCCGGCATCGCTCAGGTCGCGTTCGTTCATCGAGGTGAGCACGGTGACGGCGAGCAGCTTCAGCGATGCGCTGCCGCGTGCCTTCACCGCTGCACGCAGCGCCTGCGGATAGGCATGCACGGTGACGTAGGTCATGCCCATGCGTGCGATGCTGTCGATGGCGCCGGCGACGGTGTTGCCGATGTCGAGAAGCTTGACGTCGAGGAACACCTTCTTGCCGCTGCGAGCCAGCCGCTCAGCAAAGGCAAGGCCACCGGCGAACACGAGCTGCAGCCCGACCTTGTAGAAGACGACGCTGTCGCCGAGCCGGGCGACCATGGCCTCGGCTTCCGCGACGGTGGGCACGTCGAGGGCGACGATCAGGCGTTCGCGGGCAGGAATCGGCATGGGCAGGGCCTTGTCGCGGATGGCTGGGGTTCCGTCAAGTCAGGCGAGCCGCAGCGCAACCGCGCCTGCCGCGATCAAAGCGATCGCGGCGAGGC
The DNA here is from genome assembly GCA_035549395.1 of Bauldia sp. GTDB lineage: Bacteria > Pseudomonadota > Alphaproteobacteria > Rhizobiales > Kaistiaceae > DASZQY01. Next base: position 11,387 of record DASZQY010000293.1, on the reverse strand, counting down.
GACCGGGCGTGACACGCTCCCGCAGGACCAGTGCCGCGATGGCCGTGCCAAACAGGATCGAGGTCTCCCGCAGCGCGGCAATGACCGCTACCGGTGCCAGCGTCATCGCCCACAGCGCCAGCCCGTAGGAAGTGAGCGTCGCGACGCCGCCGACGAAGCCCAGCCCGGCGTAGCGCCGGGCGTAAGCGGCAAAATCCGGGCGGAAGGCGATGACCCATGCGATCAGGGGCAGCGCGGTCAGGATGGTCAGCCACATGGTGTAGGCCACCGGCGCGCCGGAAGCGCGCGCGCCGAGGCCGTCGCTGATCGTGTAGGCGGCGATCACCACGGCGTTGCCGAGGGCGAACGCCGCTCCTCGTCCATTGCCGCTTCCGCGGGCGCCGAGCGCCGTGCCTATCACGCCAGCCGATACCAGCGCGATGCCAACCCATGCCGATGGGGTCAGGCGATCGCCCAGTCCGAAGGCGGTGACCAGCGCCACGATCAACGGGGCGAGCCCGCGCATCAGTGGGTAGGCGAGGCTCATGTCGGCGCCGCGATAGGCGCCGGCGACCAGGGCGTAGTAGCCGACCTGAAGCACGGTCGAGAAGGCCAGGAACGGCCAGGCGGCCGTGGCGGGCTGCGGCAGCATTGGCACGATGAACGCCGAAACCGTCGCGCCGGAGATGGCGACCAGGATTGCGGTCAGCGTCTTGTCCGGCGCCACCTTGACTATGGCGTTCCACACGGCGTGCAGCAGCGCGGCAAAGAGAACGAGGGAGAAGATTGCCGCGGACATTGTTCTCGACAAGGCTGGGCGCATCCATATGCCCTGCGGCCAAGGCCGGCGCCAGAACTGTTTTGACGGCTCAGGCGTTAATCAGCCGTCCGCCTTTGCCGGCGTATCGTGCGCCATTCCGGAGAGGCATGATGGCCGGCCAGCGCTACCGCCCCGCAATCGCGTTCCTGGTGTTCGTTGGCTGGGCGCTGGTCACCGCCTTCTTCGGCCCGATTGGCGCAGTCAGCGAGCCGCAGCCGCTCAACCAGTCGATTGCCGCCTCGTTGCAGGTGAATTTTGTCGCTGCGGTCGTCTTCCTGCTGGCGGCGGTAGTTGTCTTCCGCTGGAACGACGTCGGGCTGAACATGCCGCGGCCGCCGCGCTCGCTGCTCATCCTATGGTTTCCAGGCCTCTACCTGGTGCTCTTCCTGGTACTGCTCGCGTTCGCCGGGTTGCCGCCGCCGCGCGTGGTCGTGGTCATCCTGTTCAACACGATGTTCGCCGGCATCTCGGAGGAGCTCGCCTGCCGTGGCGTGCTCTACCAGGGCCTGCACGCGCGTCTTTCCATCTGGCCGGCGATGCTTCTCAGCACCGCGCTGTTCGGCGCGATTCATGTCCTGAACGGATTTGTCACCGGAGATTTCCTGACCGCCGGCGTGCAGGCGATTGCGGCATTCCTGACCGGCATCGCCTTCATGGCGATCCGCGTGCGCACCGCCTCGCTCTATCCCGGCATGATCCTGCATGGCCTGTGGGATTTTCTGCTGATCACCGCGGTGACGGCGCTGATCGATCGTTTCGACATTTCCACCACCGAGGCGACTGGCGCCGGCGCTCATGGCGCAGTTCTGGCGCTGCCCGTGCTTTTTGTCGTGCCGAACTTCCTCTACGGCCTGTTCCTGCTCCGCCATGCTGCCCGCGACGAGCGGCATGCCCTCGCCACGAGAGCACTGCCCTAGTCGACGATGCGCGGCGCATACGCGACGAGCTGCCGCGCCGCCGCTTTGAGCGAGTGCATTGCACCTTCGTCGGTCAGTTCACCGGCCTCATTGAAAGCATGCTGCGCCATCGGCAACTCGACGCGCAGCGGAATGACGAAGCCTTGCAGCGCGACCGAGATCACCTTGCGGAGATCGATCACAGCGCGCGCCCCGCCGTAGCGCCCGTTGGATGAGCCCGCCAGGCAATACGCCTTGTGCCGGTAGGGCAGCGTGCCGGTGCTTTGCAGGCGGCTTACCCACGCGATGGCGTTGACGAGCAGCGGCGGCAGCGAATGGTTGTACTCCGGCGTCGAGATGAAGATGCCCTGGCTGGCGGCGATCAACTGGGCGAGCTTGGTCGCATTCTCGGGAACGCCTTTCGTAGCCTCGAGATCGCCGTCGTAGATCGGCAGTGGATAGTCGGCGAGCGAGATCTTCGTCACATCGGCGTCGGCCAGCGCGAGTTCTTTAGCCGCCGCGGCCGCTAGCTTGCCGGAAAGCGCGCCGGTTCGGATCGAGCCGGCGAAGACGAGGATACGGGCGGAAGGCATCGGGAGGAATCCGGCTGGAGGTACGGAGCTAAGTTAACGCGCGGACGTTGTCCGCACACTCGACGGCAGGGAATCCCTATCCGCCAAGCCCGCCGAGAAAATCGCGCACCTTGGTGAAGAACCCGGTCGATTCCGGGTTGTTCTGCGGCGAGGCGAGCTGCTCGAATTCCTCGAGCAGCTCGCGCTGGCGGCGCGTCAGGTTCTGCGGCGTCTCGACCGCGACCTGGATGTACATGTCGCCGACGCGCTGCGAGCGCAGTACCGGCATGCCTTTGCCCTTGAGGCGGAACTGCTTGCCGGTCTGGGTGCCGTCCGGCACCTTCACGCGCGTCGTTGCGCCGTCGATGGTCGGCACCTGGAACTCGCCGCCGAGCGCCGCCGTCGTCACCGAGATCGGCACGCGGCAGAAAAGATCGGCCCCGTCGCGCTGGAAGAACTGGTGCGGCTTGATCGACAGGAAGATGTAGAGGTCGCCGGATGGCCCGCCGCGCAATCCTGCTTCGCCTTCGTCCGCGAGGCGGATGCGAGTGCCGTCCTCGATGCCGGCGGGAATGTTGACGGAAAGCTTGCGGTCCTCGGTCGTGCGCCCGGCGCCGCGGCACTCCGGGCAGGGGTCGGAGATGATCTCGCCACGGCCCTGACAGGTCGGGCAGGTCCGCTCGATCGAGAAAAAGCCCTGCGCCGCGCGCACGCGTCCGGCGCCGTCGCAGCTCGGGCAGGTCTTTGGGTGGGAGCCCGGCTTGGCGCCGGAGCCCGAGCAGGTGTGGCACACCACCTTGGTCGGCACCACGATCTCGGCGGTCTTGCCGGCGTAGGCCTCCTCGAGTCCGATCTCCATGTTGTAGCGGAGGTCGGCGCCGCGCTCGCGGCCGGAGCGGTTGCCGCTGCGCCGCGCGCCCATCATGTCGCCGAAGATGTTGTCGAAGATATCCGACATCGTGGCGTTGAAATCGCCGGGGAAGCCGGTGCCGGCGCCGTGACCGTTCTCGAAGGCGGCATGGCCGTAGCGGTCGTAGGCCGCACGCTGCTGCGGATCCTTCAGGATCTCGTAGGCCGCCGCCACTTCCTTGAATTTGATCTCGGCGGCGTTGTCGCCCGGGTTGCGATCCGGGTGATACTGCATGGCGAGCTTGCGGAACGCGGCCTTCAGCGTCTTGTCGTCGGCGGTGCGGGAGACGCCGAGGATCTCGTAATAATCGGCTTTGGCGGTGGCCATGACGTCGCGGGCGGCCCCTTGGATGCGGCAGGGCCGGCGCCCTGGGTAGCGCCGGCCCCGATCTCGTTGGCTTTACGCCGACTTCTTCTTGTCGTCGTCGACTTCTTCGAAGTCGGCGTCGACCACGTCCTCGTTCTTGGCGTCACCCGCGGCCGCTTCGCCGCCGGCTGCGCCTGCGGCGCCGCCCGCCTGCGAGGCCGCGTACATCGCCTCGCCAAGCTTCATCGAAGCCTGCGCCAGGGCGTTGGTCTTCTCCTTGATCGCGTCGGCGTTGTCGCCCTCGACCGCGGACTTTAGGTCGGCGATGGCTGCCTCGATGGCGCCCTTGTCGGCGGCCGAAACCTTGTCGCCGTAGTCCTTGAGCGACTTCTCGGCCGAGTGCACGAGCGCCTCGCCCTGGTTCTTGGCCTCGACCAGCGCCTTGCGCTCCTTGTCCTCGGCGGAGTGCGCCTCGGCGTCCTTGACCATGCGCTCGATGTCAGCCTCGCTGAGGCCGCCCGACGCCTGGATGCGGATCTGCTGCTCCTTGCCGGTGCCCTTGTCCTTGGCGCTGACGTTGACGATGCCGTTGGCGTCGATGTCGAAAGTGACCTCGATCTGCGGCACGCCGCGCGGCGCCGGCGGAATGCCGACGAGGTCGAACTGGCCGAGCAGCTTGTTGTCGGCCGCCATCTCGCGCTCGCCCTGGAAGACGCGGATGGTGACCGCGTTCTGCGAGTCTTCCGCAGTCGAGAACACCTGGCCCTTCTTGGTCGGGATCGTCGTGTTGCGATCGATCAGGCGCGTGAACACGCCACCCAGCGTCTCGATGCCGAGCGACAGCGGCGTCACGTCGAGGAGCAGCACGTCCTTGACGTCGCCTTGCAGGACGCCGGCCTGAATGGCGGCGCCGACGGCGACCACTTCATCCGGGTTGACGCCCTTGTGCGGCTCCTTGCCGAAGAACGACTTCACGATCTCCTGGACCTTCGGCATGCGCGTCATGCCGCCGACCAGGACGACCTCCTGGATCTCGCCGGCGGAGAGGCCGGCATCCTTGAGAGCGGCGCGGCACGGGCCGACCGTCTTCTGGATGAGGTCGTCGACCAGCGCCTCGAACTTGGCGCGGGTGAGTTTCATCGTCAGGTGCTTCGGGCCCGAGGCGTCTGCCGTGATGAACGGCAGGTTGATCTCGGTCTGGGTGGCCGAGCTGAGCTCGATCTTCGCCTTCTCGGCGGCTTCCTTCAGCCGCTGCAGGGCGAGCTTGTCGCCCCTGAGGTCGATGCCGTTGTCCTTCTTGAACTCGTCGGCCAGGTAGTTGACCAGCCGCATGTCGAAATCTTCGCCGCCGAGGAAGGTGTCGCCGTTGGTCGACTTCACCTCGAACACGCCGTCGCCGATTTCCAGGATCGAAATGTCGAAGGTGCCGCCGCCGAGGTCATAGACCGCGATCGTCTTGCCCTCCTTCTTGTCGAGGCCGTAGGCCAGCGCCGCCGCCGTCGGCTCGTTGATGATGCGCAGCACCTCGAGGCCGGCGATCTGGCCGGCGTCCTTGGTCGCCTGGCGCTGGGCGTCGTTGAAATAGGCGGGGACGGTGATGACCGCCTGGGTCACCTTCTCGCCGAGGTAGGACTCGGCGGTCTCCTTCATCTTCTGCAGGATGAAGGCCGAAATCTGTGACGGCGAGTACTTCTTGCTGTCCGCCTCGAGCCAGGCGTCGCCATTGGCGGCCTTGACGATCTTGTAGGGAACCAGGCCCTTGTCCTTGTCGACCATCGGGTCGTCGTAGCGGCGGCCGATCAGGCGCTTGACCGCGAAGAACGTACGCTCGGGATTGGTGACCGCCTGGCGCTTGGCCGGCTGGCCGACCAGCCGCTCGCCTTCGTCCGTGAATGCGACGATCGACGGCGTCGTGCGCTGGCCTTCCGAATTCTCGATGACCTTGGCGTTCTTGCCGTCCATGACGGCGACGCACGAGTTGGTCGTGCCGAGGTCGATACCGATAACTTTAGCCATTATCCTCGTCTCCTTCCGGCAGACTGGACCGGTCCGACGTGCGGCACCCGTTGGTCCAGTCCCCTTTATAGTGATTCGTAAGCCGAAAAACCCCTGCGGGCCTTGGCTTCTCCGGCTATATAAGAATTGCGAAAATCGGCCGCAAGCCGCGCCGGCGTGGGTTTTTGGCCCGGCAGGAGGATGGCGGCCGGGGCAATCGGGCGCATTCCACGTGCCCCATTCCTGCCGCCAATCTCGGCTTGATCGCGGCCGTTCGTGGTGAAGTAGCTGAGCCGGGAATGTTCATGAAGCAAGTACTGAGCTGGGGCCGGACCCTGATCGGCGCCGCCCTGCTGACCTTTGTCCTCAAGACCGTAGCTTTCGCCACCTATTACATCCCATCGGAAAGCATGGTGCCGACGCTGCAGGTCGGCGACCGCCTCATCGCCACCAAGTTCGACTACGGCTTCAGCCGCTACTCGACGCCACTGGTCACCCTGCCGCATCTGCCCTTCACCGACGGCCGCCTTTTCGATCGCCTGCCGGACCGCGGCGACATCGTTCTGTTCACTCATCCGGCCACTGGCGAGACGCTGGTCAAGCGGCTGATCGGGCTGCCCGGCGACCATATCCAGATCGTCGAAGGACGCCTCGTCATCAACGGCGTCATGGCACCCCGCCAGTTCGTGAAGACCTATGCCTACCAGCAGTTCCAGGGGCCGCCGGTGCAGGTGACCGAATACAATGAGACGCTGCCCAACGGCTACGTCCACCCGATCATCATGCAGTCGGACGACCGCCCGCAGGAGAACACCGGCGTCTACGTCGTCCCGCCGGACCACATCTTCGTCATGGGCGACAATCGCGATAATTCCGCCGACAGCCGCTTCGAGGAGCTCGGCTACGTTCCGGTCGAGAATCTGATCGGCCGCTCGCGCGCCATCCTTTATTCGCTGCACACCTGCACGCCCGAAGCCGGCCTGACTTGTGCCGACCGGCGCTACCTGGCGCCGCTCGACTAGCGGCGCCACCCGTCGCCGGCCGCCTCAGCCGCCGAGGTTGAAGGCCGCCAGTGCCGCCATGTTGACGATGTCCGAATCCATGGCGCCGAGCGAGACGATCTGCACCGGCTTGTCCAGGCCGACGAGCAGAGGCCCGATGACGGTCGAGCCGCCAAGCTCCTGCAGCATCTTCGTCGAGATCGCGGCCGAGTGGTACGCCGGCATGACCAGCACATTGGCCGGTCCCGAAAGCCGGCAGAACGGATAGGCCGCCATCGCCTTCGCATTGAGCGCGACGTCGGCCGCCATTTCGCCGTCGTACTCGAAATCGACGCGCCGCTGGTCGAGAATCTCGACCGCTTCGCGCACCTTCTTCGAGCGCTCGCCCTCCGGCTGTCCGAAGGTCGAGTAGGCGAGCAGCGCCACGCGCGGCGTGTAGCCCATGCGCTTGGCGACGCCCGCGGCTTCTTCCGCGATATCGGCGAGATCCGATGGCGTCGGCAAATCATGCACCGCCGTGTCGGCGACCAGGACGAGGCGGCCGCGCGACAGGATGATCGAGATGCCGATGACGCGGTGTCCCGGTTTCGGATCCACCACCCGCTGCACGTCGTCGAGCACGACCGAGTAGTTGCGGCTGACGCCCGCCACCATCGCGTCGGCGTCGCCGAGTGCCACCATGCATGCGCCGAAATGGTTGCGGTCGGTGTTGATCAGCCGCTGCACGTCGCGCAGCAGGTAGCCTTTGCGCTGCAGGCGCGCGTAGAGATAGTCGACATAGTCGGCATTGCGGCGCGACAGGCGCGCGTTGTTGATCTCGATGCCCTCGCGGATGTCGATGCCCGCCCGCTCTGCCGCCTCGCGCACGGTGTCTTCGCGGCCGATGAGGACCGCGGTGCCGAGCTTGTGGTTCACGAAGGACGCCGCGGCGCGGATCATCTGCTCCTCTTCGCCCTCGGCGAAGACGACACGCTTCGGCGCCCGCCTGACGCGCTGGAAGATGCGTTGCAGCGTGCCGACGATCGGGTCGCGCCGCGCCGACAGCGAAATCTTGTATTGCGCCATGTCGTCGATGGGCTTGCGCGCCACGCCCGAATCCATCGCCGCCCTGGCGACCGCCGCCGGGATCTCGGAAAGCAGCCTGGGGTCGAATGGCACCGGAATGATGTATTGCGGGCCGAATTTCGGTCGCACGCCCTGATAGGCGGCCGCCACTTCGTCCGGCACGTCTTCGCGCGCCAGTGCCGCCAGCGCCTCGGCCGCGGCCTTCTTCATGTCCTCGTTGATGGTGGTGGCGCGAACGTCGAGGGCGCCGCGGAAGATGTAGGGGAAGCCGAGAACGTTGTTCACCTGGTTCGGATAGTCCGAACGGCCGGTGGCGACGATGGCGTCGTCGCGGATCGCCGCGACTTCCTCCGGCGTGATTTCCGGATCCGGGTTGGCCATGGCGAAGATGATCGGCTTCGGCGCCATCGAGCGGATCATCTCGTCGCTGAGCGCACCCTTGGCGGACAGGCCGAGCACCACGTCGGCGCCTTCCATGGCGTCGGCCAGCGTGCGCTTGTCGGTAACCACGGCGTGGGCCGTCTTCCACTGGTTCATGCCCTCGGTGCGGCCCTGGTAGATCACGCCCTTGGTGTCGCAGAGGAAGATGTTCTCGGCTTTCATGCCCAGTGTCTTCACCAGCTCGATGCAGGCGATGCCGGCTGCGCCGGCGCCGTTGCACACCAGCTTGGTCGTGGCGATGTCGCGGCCTGTAAGGTGGAGAGCGTTGATCAGGCCGGCCGCGGCGATGATCGCCGTGCCGTGCTGGTCGTCGTGGAAGACGGGAATGTCCATCAGTTCGCGCAGCCGCGACTCGATGATGAAGCAGTCCGGCGCCTTGATGTCCTCGAGGTTGATGCCGCCGAACGACGCGCCGAGATAGCGCACGCAATTGACGAATTCGTCGATGTTCTCGGTTTCGACCTCGAGGTCGATCGAATCGACGTCGGCGAAGCGCTTGAACAGGACGGCCTTGCCTTCCATCACCGGCTTCGAGGCGAGCGCGCCGAGGTTGCCGAGGCCGAGGATGGCGGTGCCATTGGAAATCACCGCGACCATGTTGCCGCGCGCCGTGTAGTCGAAGGCCAGGGCCGGATTTTCCGCGATCGCCTTCACCGGCACCGCGACGCCCGGCGAATAGGCCAGCGACAGGTCGCGCTGGGTCGCCATCGGCTTGGTTGCTACGACCTCGAGCTTCCCGGGGCGCCCGTCGGCGTGGAATTTCAGCGCTTCCTGATCGGTGACGGAGACGCCGGCCTTCGCCGGCTTCTTGATTTCGGCCATGTCCATTGAGATTTCCCGAAAGGTACGCGGTACCCGACCGCTGTATGCCGCGACCTTAGACCGCCACGCGCGCTACGTCACGCCAGTGGAGGAAAACGAGGTGCGGCAGGTTGGTCGGTGCCGCCGGTCTGCTAGGTTTGCGGCCATGGATGCCCGCGCCGACAACGCCCCGGACGAAGACGAGCCGCCAGCGGCCTCGACGGCGGTGGCGCCCTCGACGCCCATGATGGCGCAATACTTGGAGATCAAGGCTGCCAATCCCGACTGCCTGCTCTTCTATCGCATGGGTGATTTTTACGAGATGTTCTTCGGCGACGCCGAGATCGCCTCGCGCGCGCTGGGCATCGCACTTACCCGCCGCGGCCGGCATCAGGGTGCCGACATCCCCCTCTGCGGCGTTCCCGTGCATGCCGCTGATCAGTACCTGCAGAAGCTGATCGCGCTTGGTCATCGCGTCGCCGTCTGCGAGCAGACGGAGGATCCGGCCGAAGCGAGGAAACGCGGCTCGAAGGCGGTCGTCCGGCGCGACGTCATCCGCCTGGTCACCGCCGGCACGCTCACCGAGGAGGCCCTGCTCGACGGCCGTCGCAACAATTATCTCGCCGCGGTCGCCCGCCAGCGCGGCGGGGCCGACGGTGATGCCTTCGCCGTCGCGTGGGTCGATATCTCGACCGGCGAGTTTCGTGTCGCCGCATCGGCGCCTTCGCGTCTGGCTGCCGACCTCGCCCGCATCGAGCCGCGCGAAGTGATCGTGGCCGACGCGCTGTTTGCCGACGTCGAGTTGGTGCCGCTGTGGCGGAGCATGGCGGCTATCGTGACGCCACTTTCCGCGGCGTTTTTCGATGGCGCGACCGCCGCCGACCGGCTGGCATCTTATTTTGGTGTCGCCACCGTCGATGGCTTCGGCAGTTTCTCGCGGCTGGAGCTCGCCGCGGCCGGCGCCGTCCTCGCGTACGTCGAGAAGACGCAGATCAGGGAGCGTCCGCGGCTGTCGCCGCCGTCCGGCGAGGCCAGCGGCGAGATCATGGAGATCGATGCCGCGACGCGCGCCAACCTCGAGCTGGCGCAGACCCTGTCCGGCCATCGCGACGGCAGTCTCGTCGCCGCCATCGACCGCACCGTGACCGGGGCCGGCGCGCGGCTGTTCGCCCGCCGCCTGGCCGGCCCCTCCACCGATCCCGCGGTGATTGGCGCGCGTCTCGATGCCGTGGCCTGGTTCCTGGCCGATCGCAGCCGCCGCGACGCCATCCGCGCCGACCTCAAGGCGGCGCCGGATCTCGCCCGCGCGCTGTCGCGGCTAACGCTCGATCGCGGTGGCCCGCGCGACCTGGCTGCCATCAGCGCCGGGCTTTCCTCCGCCGTTGCCATCGCGGCCCGGATCGGCACTACGGTCGAGGTACCGCCGGAAATTGCGGCGGCGGTCGCCGCCCTCTCCGCGACACCGGTGGAACTGGTCGCCGAGATCGAAGCGGCGCTCGCCGACGATCTGCCGCTGCTGAAACGCGACGGCGGTTTCGTGCGCGATGGCTACAGGGCCGATCTGGACGAAGCCCGCCGCCTGCGCGACGAGAGCCGCCGCGTGGTTGCTTCGCTGCAGGCGCGCTACGCGACCGAGGCCGCCGTCCGCACGCTACGCATCAAGCACAACAACGTGCTCGGCTACTTCATCGAGGTTGGCGCCAGCGCCGCGCCGCCGCTGTTCCAGGCGCCGCTGAACGCGACCTTCATCCATCGCCAGACGCTGGCCAGCGCCGTGCGGTTCACCACGACCGAACTCGCCGAGCTCGAGGCGAAGATCGCGGGAGCGGGCGAGCGTGCGCTCGCCCTCGAGCTCGACGTGTTCGCGGCTCTGGTGCGGGGCGTCGGTGCGGCCGCCGATCTCATTCGCGGAGTGGCCGATGCCTTGGCCGTGATCGACGTCGCCACCGCGCTCGCCGCGCTCGCCGAGGCGGAGAACTATGCGCGCCCATCGGTCGACCGCTCGCTCGGGTTTGGCGTCGTCGAAGGCCGTCATCCGGTCGTCGAGCAGGCGCTCCGCACCGCCAACGGCAGTCCGTTCGTCGCCAACGCCGCCGATCTCGGCCCGCCCGGCGGCAGTGGCGATGCCGGCGCGGTTTGGCTGGTCACCGGACCCAACATGGCGGGCAAGTCGACGTTCCTGCGTCAGAACGCGCTGATCGCGGTGATGGCGCAGATGGGCTCCTACGTGCCGGCCCGCGCCGCCCACATCGGCGTTGTCGATCGGTTGTTCTCCCGCGTCGGCGCCGCCGACGATCTGGCGCGCGGCCGCTCGACGTTCATGGTCGAGATGGTCGAGACCGCGGCGATCCTCAACCAAGCCGGCCCGCGTTCTCTCGTCATTCTGGATGAGATCGGCCGTGGCACCGCGACCTTCGACGGCCTCTCGATCGCGTGGGCGGCGATCGAGCATCTGCACGAGGTCAACCGGAGCCGTGCCCTGTTCGCCACGCACTATCACGAGTTGACAGCGCTCTCCGCGCGCCTTCCGCGCCTCACCAACGTCACCGTGCGCGTGAAGGAATGGAAGGGCGATGTCATCTTCCTGCATGAGATCGTGCC
>DASZQY010000292.1:0-2377 GCA_035549395.1 Bauldia sp. | reverse complement strand
TGCCCAAGGAAGGGATCGAGGCGTTTGCCGCGAGCCATCCGCTCGGCGAGTTCTGGAACGAGGAAGAGGATCGGGCCGATGTGCGCGCTTACGATCCCGACGGCAAGAACGAGCGCATCGTCGCGACAGGCTTGCGCAACTGCTCCGGCCTCACCATCCAGCCCGAGACCGGACAGCCCTGGTGCGTGGTCAACGAGCGTGACGAGCTCGGCGACAATCTCGTGCCGGATTACGCGACGCACCTGACCCAGGGCGGGTGGTACGGGTGGCCTTGGTATTACATCGGCAACAATGAGGACCCGCGGAAGCCGCTGAAGGGCCAGCGCCCCGACCTCGCGGGCAAGGCGACCGTCCCCGATGTGCTGTTCCAGGCCCATTCGGCGCCGCTCAACATCGTCTTCTACGAGGGCTCGATGTTTCCGGCCGACTACAAGGGCAGCGCCTTCGTCGCCATGCACGGCTCGTGGAATCGCGGCACGGCGACCGGCTACAAGGTGGTGCGGCTGCTGTTCGACAATGGCAAGCCGACCGGCCAATACGAAGACTTCATGACCGGATTCGGCGCCTCGCCGACGCAGATCTGGGGCCGGCCGGTGGGCGTGGCCGTGGCCAGGGATGGCGCCCTGATCGTCACCGAAGACGGCTCGGGCACCGTCTGGCGGGTTGCCTACCAGGCAAGCCCATCCTGAGGCTCATCGCGACAGTGGGCGAGAAGCGCCGGCCCATCGCGGAAGTCATCGCGATTGGGTAAGGTCGGCACCCAATGTCGCTCTGGCTATCCGATTTCCTGACCGCAGACGCGCTGTTTCGCCATCTGGCTCTGTTCCTGGTGGTGGTCGCCGTCGCCATGCCGACGGTCGCGCTGGTGCGCTGGTTTGCGCTGGCGGCCGGTATCGTCGGGCTGTTCACGACGACGATGGTCGGCGCGGTTCCGGCCGAGGCGATCTGGTGGGGCCTGCTGGTCTTCGTGGCGATCGTGCGCCTGCTGCTCGCCAGCAACTGGCGGCTGGGCGGACGGCTGACCGCCGAGCAGCAGCTTTTCCATGAACGTGCCGTCCCCGGCCTCAACGCGGGCCAGGTGCGCAAGCTGCTCGCCATCGGGCGCTGGCACGAGGTCGTGCCGGGCACGGTGCTGACGAAGACCGGCGAGCGGATCGCAGAGCTTTGCTTCGTTGTGCGCGGCCAGGTCGACATCGTCGTCGACGGCAGGAAGGTCGGCGAGGTGACCCCTGGCTCGCTTGTCGGCGAGACCGGCATCTCCACCGGGGAGCCGGCGATGGCGACTGCCGTGTGCGCCACCTCCGTGCGCTATCTCGGCTTCGACGCGGGCCGGCTTTATCGGCTGCTCGACAGCCACGAGGAACTGCAGGACGCGGTGGAGCTCGCCGTCGAGCGGAGCCTGCGGGACAAGCTCAACCGCTCCAATCTTGCTGCCGCGCATGGCGAGCGGCCGCCGCGCTGAGCGCGGTCCGGGCTGCTAGCAGCCGCGCCCGCATGCTGCCAATCGATTGATTCTGCGAACCTTTTTGTCGCAGCCGCGTTGCCATTCCATCTGCTGCGCGCCACCATCGAAAGCAGAGGAGTCGGACGCCATGAATGCTTTCGATCTCAGAAGTGGCATCGCCGGATACGGTCTTACCACCGCCAACATCCTCTACTGCCTGCCGGACCATCAGCTGCTGCTGCAGAGCTACACCTGGCAGGACTACGACCTGGCTCCGGTCTTCCCGAAGCTGCGCGAGTTTCTCGACTTCTGGACGAAGCAGCTCGACGGGCCGTTGCACACCGTAATGGTGGCGCACCGGCAGCTCATCTCACCCAGCGAAGTGCGGACTGTGCGGACGGAACTGAAGCTGAACTAGCCGCGGCCGACGAGGGGCATAGTCGTCGCCATCAGCGTCATGAACAGCACGTTGGTGTCGAGGGGCAGGTTCGCCATGTTCACCACTGCGTCGCCGACGTGGGCGACATCCATGCGCGGCTCGGGGCGGGTCGAACCGTCTGCCTGCAACATGCCCGTGACCATGCCCGAGGTCATGTCGGTGGCGGCGTTGCCGATGTCGATCTGGCCGCAGGCGATGTGATAGGGGCGCCCGTCCAGCGCCAGCGATTTCGTCAGCCCGGTGACCGCGTGCTTGGTGGCGGCATAGGGGGCGGAAAGCGGCCGCGGCGTCATCGCGGAGATCGAGCCGTTGTTGATGATGCGGCCACCCTGCGGCGTCTGATTGCGCATCATGCGGAAGGCGCGCTGCGCACACAGGAACATGCCTGTCAGGTTGACGGCCACGACGCGCTGCCAGTCGTCATAGGTGATCTCGTCGAATGGGACGGTTGGTGCGGAGACGCCGGCGTTGTTGAAGATAACGTCGACGCGGCC
>DASZQY010000291.1:0-3246 GCA_035549395.1 Bauldia sp. | reverse complement strand
ACTGTTGCAGGCTTGCGCCAGTGGCCCGCCAAAGCGCGGCCGCTGTGGCATTGCGCCGTCCCCCACATTACATTCGCCGCAATTGCCCGGTTTGGGTATGAACGGGCGGACCCCAAGCACCTGGATCGTCATGCGCTTTGTCTCGTTTGATCGCCGCGGCCGTGGGGCCGTGAAGTCTCTGGCTGTGGCCGCCGTCCTGCTTGCCGTGGGCGGCAGCGCGGCGCTGGCCGACACCAATCCCTTCGCTGGTCTCGCCGGCAGCTGGCGCGGCAAGGGCACGGTGACCTATTCGAGCGGCAGCAAGGAGCGGCTCACCTGCAAGGTGACCTATGACTCTGCTGCCTCCGATTCGGTGCAGCAGCATCTGACCTGCGCTTCCGACAGCTATAAGTTCGAGATCCAGGCCTACTACCGCTCCCATGACGGCGTCGTCACCGGCCACTGGGACGAATTGACCATGAATATCAGCGGCTCGATCAGCGGCGGCATGGATAACGGCAAGATCTCGGGCAAGCTCAGCGGGCCGGGCTTCACCGCAACGGTGTTGGTCGACACCCGGGGCGACAATCAGAACGTGACCATTGCCGCGCAGGACCAGGACATCAAGGACGTCTCGGTCGACGTCCGCCGCCAGTAACGCTGGCTTCTTCCCGCTGCCGATTGAACCTCGCGGCTGATTTGGCCAGAGTCGCTCGGGCGATTCGCGCCGCAGTGACGGCACTGCCGTGCGCGCGGCCGCCGCGGGGGGAAATGGGCGATGGCCTCGGGCTCGTCTGAGCATTCCGGCGTCGGCATTGCGCTCGGCGTCGAGAAGATCGGCCTGTTCTCGTTGCGCTGGCCGGTGTTCGCTGCGATCGCCGCGGTCCTGATCTGCATCGGCGCCGCCTTCGGCCTCATGCGTATCAAGGTCGACGATTCGCTGAGCCAGCTTTTCCGTTCCGACAGCGCCGAGTTCAAGCAGTACGAGGAAGTGAGCCGGCGCTTTCCGTCGGCCGAGTACGATGTGCTGATCGTGGTTGAGGGCGACGTGCTCGGCCGCGATTCGCTCTCGGCGCTGCGCGGCATGACCGCCGACCTCCAGCTGATCGACGGCACGCGTTCGATCATCTCGCTGTTCTCGGCCCGCCAGCCGCCGGTTGGCGGCGGCATCCCGGAGCCGCTGTTCCCGGACGAACTGCCGAGCGACCCCGCCGCCTATCACGCTCTGGTCGATCGCGCCCTGAACAACGACATCATCCGCGGCAAGCTCCTGTCGGAGGACGGCTCGCTGGCGCTGATCGTGCTCGCTCTCGACCCGGCTGTCGTCGATTCCAAGAGTCTGGCCGATGTCGTTGGCGAGATCGGCTCGACGGTCAGCGGCGATCTCGAGGGCACGAAGGTGGCGGGCCGCCTCGCCGGCGTGCCGGTGATGCAGCTCGAGATCAGGAATGCCGTCGAGCGCGACCGTATCATCTACAACCTGATCGGCTTCATCGCCGGCTGCCTGATCGCGGTGGTCTTCTTCCGCCGCCTGTCGTTCATGATCATCGCCGCCGCGCCGCCGCTGGTCGCCATGCTGTGGGCGCTGGGCACGCTGGGCTGGCTCGATTTCCGCCTCAACATGTTCCTGAACGTGATGACGCCGCTCATCATGGTCATGGGCTTCTCGGATTCGATGCAGCTGACGTTCGCCTATCGCGACCGCCTGTTGCAGGGGCAGGGGAAATACGAGGCGATGCGCGGCGCGCTGCTCGTCGTCGGCCCCGCTGTCGTGCTCACTTCGCTTGCCGCGGCCCTGTCGTTCATCGCCCTCACCATCTCCGGCTCGGCGCTCATCCGTGTCTTCGGGCTGGCCGGCGCCATCTCCGCGTGCGTCGCCTTCCTCGCCGTCATCCTGCTGGTTCCGCTGCTCGGCGTGCTCCTGGTGAGGAACGAGGCGTCATTCGCGACAAAAGTCGCGACCACCGATCGCGGCGTCAACGCGCTGCGCCGTTTCTGCGATTGGGTCGCGGCGCACATGGCCCGCCGCCCGCTGCCGTACTCGATCGTCAGCGTCGTCGTCGTGCTCGGCCTCGCCTTCGTCTATTCCGGTCTCGACCCGCGCTATCGCCTCGCCGACCAGGTGCCCGACAAGCAGCAGGCGGTGGCGGCGAGCGAATCCCTCGACCAGAAGCTCGCCGGCGCCAATCCGATCGACGTGCTGATCCAGTTCCCCAAGGGCGCCGGTCTTTACGATCAGGAGACGCTGGACGTCATCGCTGCCGCCCATCAGGTGGTCGAGGACCAGGCCGGCGTCGGCAACGTCTGGTCGCTGGAGAGTCTCCGCCGTTGGCTTTCCGAGAACGAACATGCCGACGACGTCGAGACGCTGAAGGACTACGTCGGCTACCTGCCGCCCGATCTCGTCAACCGTTTCGTCGACAAGGAAGAGGACGCGGTCGTCGTCTCCGGCCGCATCCCCGACAAGGACGCCAGCCAGCTCCTGCCGGTGATCACCGAGCTCGATGGCGCGCTCCAGAAGATCCACGCCGCCCATCCCGGCTACACGTTGTCGGTCACCGGCCTCTCGGCGATCGCGGCCCGCAACAGCGCCACCATGATCGGCGAGCTGTCGAAGGGGCTGACCGTCGAGATGGCGCTGGTCGCGGTGCTGCTCGGTCTCGCCTTCCGCTCGCTGTTCGTGGCGGTCATCGCCGTGCTCCCCGGCATCTTTCCGATCGTCATTGCCGGTGGTGTGCTGTTCGTGGTCGGGCAGGGGCTGCAGTTCGCCTCGATCGTCGCCCTCACCGTCGCCTTCGGGCTCGGTCTCAGCGCCACCATCCATTACCTCAACCGTCTGCGGCTGGAATACGTGCCCGGCGAGGACCCGGAGACCGGCGTGCGCCGAGCCACCGCTCTTGTCGGTCCGGCGCTCATCCTCACCTCGCTCGTGCTGGCCTTCGGCCTCGGCGTCACGATCTTCTCGGATCTGCCGACGCTCAGGCTGTTCGGCTGGCTGGGTGCTTTCACCCTGCTCGCCGCGCTCGCCGGCGATCTCCTCATCCTGCCGTCGACGGCGGTGCTGCTCCGCCGCTGGCTCAGGGATTTCCGTGGCGGCGGCTCACGCCAGCCGGCGGAATAGTCACATCCCGCGATAGTTCGGCCCGCCGCCGCCTTCCGGTGGCGTCCAGTCGATGTTCTGGTTGGGGTCCTTGATGTCGCACGTCTTGCAGTGGACGCAGTTGGCTGCGTTGATGACGTAGCGCGGCCCGTCGGCATCTTCGCGCC
>DASZQY010000290.1:0-2572 GCA_035549395.1 Bauldia sp. | reverse complement strand
GGCCGATGCGCTGGCGCTGCTCGACGCACTCGGCCTCACCTCCGACAAGGTGCAGGTCACCGCGGATGCGCCGGCGTGGTTCCACCCCGGCCGTTCCGGCGTCATCCGGCAGGGACCGAAGAACATCATCGCCACCTTCGGCGAGTTTCATCCGAAGCTGCTGCAGGAGCTCGACGTCAAGGGGCCGCTGGCCGGCTTCGAGGTGATACTGGAAGCGATACCGCTGCCCAAGGCGCGGCCGACCAAGACCAAGCCGCCGCTGGCGCTCTCCGACTTCCAGCCGGTGAAGCGCGACTTCGCATTCGTCGTCGACAAGAGCACCGAGGCGGCGAAAATCATCCGCGCCGCGGAGGGCGCCGACAGGCAGCTGATCGCGGCGGTGACGGTGTTCGACGTATTCGCGGGCGCCGCGATCGGCAGCGACAAGAAATCGGTGGCGATCGAAGTGACGCTGCAGCCGACCGAGCGCACGATGACCGACGAGGAGATCGAGGCGGTGGCGGCGAAGGTGGTTGCCGAGGTGGCCAAGGCAACGGGCGCGACGCTGCGCGCCTGAGGCGATGATCGGCGGATTTCGCATCGAGGGCCATGCCATCGTCTCCAATGACGACCGCATCGCCGACGCCGGCGGGGCGATGCCACCGGGGCTGCGCAACGAGGCCGACTGGCATCTCTTCCAGGCGGCGCTGGACCAGGCGGCGGTGGTCGTGCTCGGCCGGCGCAGCCACATCACCGCGCCCAACCCGGCCGGCCGAACGCGGCTGGTGCTTTCGTCCAGCATTGCGGGAATCGAGCGGCGAGACGACGCCTGGTGGTGGAACCCGAAAGAGATGCGGCCGGCCGAGGCGCTGGCGCTCGCCGCCTCCGGCGGCGGCACGGCGGCGGTCGTCGGCGGGCGTGGCGTGTTCGACCTGTTCCTCAACCTCGGGTTCGACGCGTTTCATCTGGCGCGCGCGGCACAGATAACGTTGCCCGGCGGGATCCCGGTGTTCTCGGAAGTCGATGCCGGAAAGGCGGCGGCCGATGTGCTTGACGCGGCGGGGCTCAACCCCGGGGCCGTGCGCGAACTCGATGCGGCGGCGGGTGTGACGCTGATCACCTGGGCCGCTGCGACAGCTTGATTCTTTACGGACCGACGACGGAGATTGCCGGCATGGAACCGCGCGACATTCTTAAGACAATCCCATTTTTCGCCGAAGTGCTGACGCCAGACGAGCTCGATGAGCTCGCCGTGCGCGCCTATTTCATCGAATGGCCCAAGGGCGCTACGCCGATCGAAGAAGATGGGCCGGGCAAATCCATGTTCGTCATCGGATCCGGCGAGGCGTTGGTGACCATCGCCGGCGAGAAGGAGCCGATCGCGCGGCTGAGCAAGGGCGATATCGTCGGCGAGATGTCGCTGCTCACCGGCGCGCGGCGTTCGGCGACCGTGACCGCGGCGAGCGACGTCGAGGCGATGGAGATCAACAAGGAGGCGCTGGCGCACGTGCTGAAAACATCGCCGACACTGGTCGATCGTTTCGCCGAGCTCATCGACCGCCGGCAACGGCGGTTACACAAGCTCGCCGGCAGCGGCGCCTGGGGCATGCATAACCCGGGCAAGGCCGAGACGGCACGGATGATCCGCGCTTTCTTCAGCAGCGCGATCTGAAGCTTCACCGCCTTGTGACCGGCGGCGGCTTGCCCGCGCCGCGGTGCTCTGCCATCGCCTTGGCGGGACGCGACATCGGCAAGGGACATCACCACCGTGCACCGATTCTACCAGTGGCTGGCGGCACGCCGGCCGGAATTCCTCTCCCTGCTCCGCATCGTGACGGCGCTGCTCTACCTCGAGCACGCGACGCAGAAGCTGTTCCACTGGCCGACGATGCAGATGAGCGGCGCCCCGCGCCCGGGCGGCGGGCCGCCGGCGTGGTTCTTCTGGGTGGGCGTGCTCGAGTTCGTCGGCAGCCTGCTGCTCATCGTGGGCTGGTGGACGCGGCTTGCCGCGTTCGTTCTGTCGGGTGAGATGGCGGTCGCGTACTGGACGGCGCATGCGCCGCACTCATTCTTCCCGCTCTTCAACTTCGGGGAGGCGGCGATCCTGTTCTGTTTTGTGTTCCTCTACATCGCGGCCGCGGGCGGCGGCGCGTGGAGCGTGGACAAGGCGCTGAAATCGGAGTGGGCGTGAAGCTCCAGCTGGAGCAGACCCCACCCGGGCCTCCGCTTCGCTCGAACCACCCTCCCCGAAACGAGGAGGGATTTTTCCCCCGTCGCGAGTCGGCGTCTAGCGCGCTTAATGCGCGGCGTCCCAGTTGTCGCCGGCCTTGGCATCGACCTGGAGGGGGACGGACAACTGCACCGCGGGGTGGGCGGCGTTCTCCATCACGGCGCGGGCTACGCGCATGGTTTCCTCGACCTCGGACTCCGGCGCCTCGAAGACCAGCTCGTCGTGGACCTGAAGCAGCATGCGGGCGGACAGCCGCGCGGCGGCGAGCGCATCTTCCATGCGGATCATGGCGCGGCGGATGATGTCCGCCGCGGTGCCCTGGATCGGCGCGTTGATCGAGGCGCGCTCGACGAAGGCGCGCTC
>DASZQY010000289.1:0-1713 GCA_035549395.1 Bauldia sp. | reverse complement strand
AGAGGACGAAGGCAATTACCACCGACAGGATGATGCGGATCAGCCGCTTGCGCAGCTCGATCAGGTGCGAGAGCAGCGGTGCGCGGCTGGCCTCGACTTCGTCTTCGTCGACCGGCGCGTTCACGGCTCACCCTTGGCGGTAGGCGCCGCCTCCTTGCCGAGGCCGGCGCTGAGGCTAGTGTCGATGCGGCGCATGTCGTTCTTCACGCCGGCATCGAGCTTGCGCATATCGTCTTTCACGCCGGCGAGCGGATCGCCCTTGACGATCGCCTCGACGTCCTTGCGCACGTCGTCCAGCTCGGCTTCCTTGAGGGCCTGATTGAACTGGCGTTGGAACTCGCCGGCCATGCGACGCATCTTGCCGGTCCACTGACCGACGATGCGCATGGCGCGCGGCAGATCTTTCGGCCCGATGACGACGATCGCCACCAGGGCAATAAGAAGAATTTCCGTCCAGCCGATTTCGAACATGGCGTCAGAGGCTGCCCTGCCCCTCGCCCGCGGGCGGCAGGCTCCCTTTCAGGCTATCCGGCCGGACTAGCCGCTGACCTTGGTCTTGTCGTCGGCCGCGATCTTGCTCTCGATCGGCTTGGCCTCATCGTCGTCGGCAAGCCCCTTGCGGAAGCTCTTCACGCCTTTGGCGACATCGCCCATGAGGTCGGAAATCTTGCCCCGGCCGCCGAAAAGGACGGCGACCACCGCGATGAGCACGAGCCAATGCCAGATGCTGAACGAACCCATTGGTTCTTCTCCACTAATTCCACTCGGCCCGTCCGCCGCCGGCGACCTCCCCGTATGGACGGACCCTTCTCATGCACATAGGCCCTAACGGGCGCGATGGCAAATAATCCTCAGCCCTGCGGGGACTCTTCCGACGGCGGGAACAGATCGGCAGCGTCCAGTGGATCCTCATCCGGTGCCAGCCCCTCGCCGACTGCCGGCTCCGGAACCGTGAAATCGGCCGGAACACGGGAATCGAGCAGCCCGGCAGCCTTGAGTTCCTCGACACCGGGCAGGTCGGCCAGAGTGTCCAGGCCGAAGTGGGAAAGGAAAGCCTCGCTCGTGCCATACGTGATCGGCCGGCCGGGAGCCTTGCGGCGTCCGCGCATCCTCACCCATCCCGTTTCGAGCAGCACGTCGAGCGTGCCGGTCGACGTCGCCACGCCGCGAATCTCCTCGATGTCGGCGCGTGTCACCGGCTGGTGGTAGGCGATGATCGCCAGAGTCTCGAGCGCGGCGCGCGACAGCTTGCGCTGCTCCACGGCCTCGCGCGCCAGCAGGAACGACAAGTCGCCGGCGGTACGGAAGGCCCACTTGCCCGCAACCTGCACGAGATTGACGCCCCGCGCGGCATAGGTCTCGGCGAGCTCGCGCAACAACCCGGCGACGTCGGCGCCTTCCGGCAGGCGGGCGGCAATGTCGTCGGCCGACAGCGGCTCGGCGGAGGCGAACAGCAGCGCTTCGGCCATGCGCAGGTTCTCGCGCCGGTCCTGCGGCGACTGGGCGGCGCCGGTGGCGTCATTGTCCACGGCGATCATGATGGCGGCACTCGCATTAGACATTTCCGGTCTCCGTCGGCACCAGAGCGACCGGAGAACGGTCGCGGACGTAAAGCGGGGCGAAGGGTTCGTTCTGGCGCAGCTCGAGCTTGCCCTCGCGCACCAGCTCGAGGCTGGCGCCGAAGGCGCTGGCGGTGACGCTGCGGCGCATGCC
>DASZQY010000288.1:0-4434 GCA_035549395.1 Bauldia sp. | reverse complement strand
GCGCACGATGGACCAGGCGACGTATGACCAAGCACGACAGGCGATCGGTGAAACGGGTTTGGTCGATCTGGTCGGGATACTCGGTTACTACGCTCTCATATCCATGACGATTGTGGGATTCGAGGTGCCGACGCCGGATGGAACAGAGCCGTTTGGCGATGCCGACCGCCACGCCGCGAAATTATGAAAGTCGCTGTTCGGAAGCGCGGCGTTCTTGGCTATGCCGCCCTAGCCCTGACGATCGCGACGAATTCGCGGAGGGACATTTCGGCTTCCGCGCCGGCGCGGCGTGCGGCGGCATTCACACGCGAGAGCACTCCATAGCGATAGATGGAGCGCGCGTCGCCGATCGGCGCGCTCGCCACCGAAATTGCGCCGGCGATCATTTGCCGGCGGTCGAGATCGGCCAGCCGGGCGACACCGGCTTCGTCTATGCCGCCATCGCTGAAAAACACGGCGCGCAAGTCGGCGCAGACGACGTTGTCCGGCCGCCCTCCCGGCAGTGCCCCATGCGATCCCGTGATGACGATGTCGCCAGCATCCGTGGGCACGATCATGCCCGCCGTATCGACGCATACGATGCGCGGCCGCGCATCCTCCAGCACGAAGCGGCCACCTTCAGCGACGGCGGGCGGCAACAGGTGGGAGATCGGCGCCGACTTCATCAGGTCGGCGCACGTGCGCGTGCTCTGCGCGGGAGCACAGCCCAGGGCAGCGGCCGCCTCGTTGACATGGCTTATGATTCCATGCGCCAGCGCATCGTCTCCGTCGCCGATGTGGCAGCTATCCGCAGCGACGGTTGCTGCGGCAATCCCCATACGATCGAGGTAGTCGAGGCCTCGAATGCCGGCCCGGTCCCTGCCGACACCGGCATCGTTCATGATAACGGCGCGGACGCCCGCGCGCGCCGCGTTGCACGCGTTGTAATTGCCGCCATAAGAGCCGGAGACCACGACGGCGCCGCGGTGCTCGGCGCGAAGATTGGAGCAGCTCGGGACCGTAGCAATTGGTACGGTCACGCTCCGGCCTCGACCCCCTGCGGTTCGGCGGCCTCATGCAGGACGGCCTCGCCCGCGCCCGTCACCGCATGCGTCAGGGTCTCGACCGTGAGGCGGGCGCGGTCGATTTCCGCAACGATATGCCCGCGTCCGAACGCCAGGACCCGATCGCAGATCTGCACCAGCTCATCGAGGTCCGACGAGATCACCAGACAGGAGGTGCCAGCTGCCGCATCGGCGATCAGCATCCGGTAGATCTCATCCTTGGCGCCGACATCGACGCCCATGGTCGGCTCCTCGAGAACCAGCAGCTTGTAGTGCTGGCCTGCCCAGCGGGCGAGAACAACTTTCTGCTGGTTGCCGCCCGATAGCGTGTTGATGCCGCGATCCGGATCCGCCGGGCGGACGTCGAAACGCGTCATGATGGCCGAGGCATCGGCGCGGTCACGAGCATGACTGCGCACCTCCAGCCTGCCGCGCCCGAAGTTGACCGGGTTCAGGAAGAGATTCTCTTTCACATCCAGCAGCAGCGCCATGGCCTCTTCGGCGCGCTTGCTGGAGGCGAAGCCGATGCCGGCGGCAATGCATTGCGTCGTCGATTTGCCCCGCATCTCCACGCCGCCGAGCGCCACCGAGCCACCATCCGGCGCGATCACGCCGGCAATCGCCCGGCCGATGTCCTCATGGCCCTGCCCGCGCAGGCCCGCAAGGCCGACTATCTCGCCTTTGCCGACCTTGAAAGAAACGGGACCGACGTGGCCGACGGTGAGGTCCGTGGCCTCCAGCGCGGTGCCGTCGGCGCGGCTGCGCGGGCCATCGGCGCGCGACGTCAGCGACTTGCCGACGATGTCGGTCACGAGCTGGCCGGGCGAGAGCTGATCGGCGCGGTAGTTGGCGATGACGCGGCCGTCGCGGAGCACCGTCACCGCATCTGCCAGGCGAAACACCTCGTCCAGCCGGTGACTGACATAGATAATGCTGACGTTGTGCTCGCGCAGCCGGTTGAGGATCTCGAACAGCCGCGCCACGTCTGCTTCCGGCAGGCTTGCCGTCGGCTCGTCCAGCACCAGCAGGTCGACGTTGCCGGCGAGAGCCCGGGCGATCGCGACGACCGATTTTTCAGCGCGCGTCAGTTGCGCCACTGGTCGGTCAAGAGGCAACTCGGTGCCAAGCAGCTCAAGGGCATCGGCGGCTGCCGCGTCGACCGAGCGCCAGTCGATGAATTGCTTCCAGCGCCTGGCGTAGCCGTAGCCCAGCGCCATATTCTCACCGACCGTCATCGTCTCGATCAGCGCCAGATCCTGATGCACGAAAGCGATGCGCTTCTGGCTGGCGGCATCGATGAGCTGGCCGCCGAGGAATATCTGACCGCTGTCGGCGGTGTAGACGCCGGCGAGAATCTTGATCAGCGTCGACTTGCCGGCGCCATTGGCGCCGAGCAGCGCGTGGATCTCTGCCGGCGCCACGGTGAAGTCGACGTCCTGAAGCGCTGCGGTGCCGCCAAACCGCTTGGTGAGCCCCGTGATCCTCAGAACCGGTTCGGCCGCTGTTTCGTTTTCGCGATCAGTTGCCATCTGCATCCCTCGAAATTTCGCGCTACGGAACGAACGTGACCTGCGCGCTTCCCAACCCTTCGATCACCACCTCGGCGGTCGAACCGACCGGCAGCATCGGGGCGCCGGTGTACGTGCCGGTAGTGACCGCCGTGCCCGCAGGCACTCCGGCGCCAAGGCGCATCGCGTTGACGAACAGGACGCAGGCCTGCAGCGGGTCGCCCGAACCGTGGCCGCCGCGCTGATCGATCAGCGCTTTGCCGTCGATCGACAGCGATACGTGGATCGTCGCAAACGGCAGGGAGCGCCAGTCATGGACGGGTGGGCCAAGTACCAACGCGCTGTTGCCAAAGAAATCCGCAATGCGATCGAGCTCGGGCTCCGCTGCCTGGTCCTGATAGCGCGAATCCACGACCTCGATGGCGACACAGGCCGATACGGCATCGGCGACTTCGTTGCGGCTGTAGTCGTGGCCGCGCGCCGGCAGCGGCCGATCGAAAATGAACGCCACCTCGCCCTCGACCAGGCGGCGGAGCATCGTTGCAGCGTGAAGTTTCGCCGGCGACGGCAGCAGGCGCGAGGCGAGGACCGCGCCGCGGACCGGACGGGCGACGCCGACTTTCCAGCCGCCGATCTTCTCGCCGAGCAGGCGCGCCGTCTCGAGCTGGATCGCATGAGCCTCGTCGAGGGTCGCCGGCTTGGCAGAGGGAGGGAGGGAAACCAGCCGGACACCCGAACGCCACGCAGCGGAAAGAAGCCGCGCCGCCTCTTCGACGTTGGCGTTCGTGCTGCGACCCTCGACGAAGGCTTGGGAATCGGTCATTGGATACGGGTCAGCTTCTGCAGACTGCGCAAGTTCGCCGGCGCCGGCACGTCGGGATAGAGGTTCGGCCAGGCCGTGACCGAGACCTCACCGATGTAAAGATCGCCCCGTGAGTCGACCGCCAGGCCATGCGGCGAGATGAACTGCCCCGGTGCGTTGCCGGCGTGGATGTCGCCGATGCGGGCAAGCAGCCTACCTTCGTTATCGACGATGCTAAGCCTCGGGCCGAGGTTAGGCGCCGTGCGATTGACGGCCAATACCGGCCCGCACTCGCCGATGTAGCAGATCGGGCAGCGCTTCCCCGGCGCCATGTACATGGCGCTGGGGCGGTGCAGGTTGTTCCACTGCGTTTCGTACTTGCCGTTCTTGTCGAACACCTGGACGCGATGGTTCTCGCGGTCGGCGACGTAGACCCAGCCGTCGCCATCGCAGCAGATGTTGTGCGGCAGGTTGAACTGGCCAGGCTCCGTGCCGGACGCGCCCCACGACAGCAGCCACTTGCCGTCCGGCGTGAACTTGTGGACCCGCGCGTTGCCGTAGCCGTCGGACACGTAGAGGTCGCCCTCCGGCGACAGGGCCGTGTGCGTGCAGCGGTTGAACGCATCGCCGCTCATGTACGGCGCCGGCTTCTGCGGCTTTCCGATGGTCATCAGCAGCTTGCCGTCGAGCGTGAACTGCCGGACCGTGTGGTCGCCGTCGTCGGTGAGATAGATCGTGTCGTCCGGCGCCATGAAGACGCCGTGCGGGCGCGAAAACACGCCCTCGCCCCACGAACGCAGGAAGTTGCCCGCGCGGTCGAAGACCGTGAGCGGATGCTCGCCGCGACTGAAGACATAGACGTTGTCGCGTGAATCGACGCCGACCGAGCCGACCTCGTTGAACGACCAGCCATCCGGCAGCTTCGCCCAGTCTTCCTCGACGCGATAACGGTACGTATCTTTGCCGACCACGGTTACCATCAGCCGGTGAACTCCCCGATGAACAGACCGTCACTGAAGCCGGTCGTATAGAAGATGCCGTTGCGGTCGACGAAGACGTCATTCGACCGCAGCACGTGCGG
>DASZQY010000287.1:0-3852 GCA_035549395.1 Bauldia sp. | reverse complement strand
CTTGCCGCGGATGCCGTCGATATTGGCGTAGAGGGTGAAGAACGAATACGCGTTCCACAGCGGGAGCAGCACGCCGCGCACGGCCTCGCCGATCGCCTTGCCGTCCTTCGGCATGGCGAGATCGCCGCCCGACATCAGCGGCGACGACATCATGTACCAGCGCAGGGCGTCGGCGCCGTAGTCGTTGAAGACGGCGACCGGATCCGGATAGTTCTTCAGCCGCTTGGACAGTTTCTGCTTGTTCTCGTCGAGCACGATGCCGTGGCAGATGGCGCGGCGGAACGGCGCGCGGTCGAACAGCGCCGTCGACATGACCATCAGCGTGTAGAACCAGCCGCGCGTCTGCCCGACGTACTCGACGATGAAATCACCGGGGAAGTGGTTGTCGAACCAGTCCTTGTTCTCGAATGGGTAGTGCACCTGGCAGAACGGCATCGAGCCCGACTCGAACCAGCAATCGAGCACGTCGGGCACGCGCCGCATCACCGACTTGCCGGTCGGGTCGTCGGGGTTCGGCCGCGTCAGCTCGTCGATGTAGGGGCGGTGCAGATCCTTCGGACGCACGCCGAAATCGCGCTCGATCTCGTCCAGCGAGCCGTAGCAATCGATGCGCGGATACTTCGGATCGTCCGATTTCCAGACCGGGATCGGCGCGCCCCAGAAGCGGTTGCGGCCGATGTTCCAGTCGCGGGCGTTGGCCAGCCAGTTGCCGAAGATGCCGTCCTTGACGTGCGCCGGCGTCCACTCGATGCCCTGGTTGAGCTCGACCATGCGGTCGCGGAACTTGGTCACGGCGACGTACCACGACGGCATCGCCTTGTAGATCAGCGGCTCGTCGGTGCGCCAGCAGTGCGGATAGTTGTGATCGTAGGTCTCATGGCGGATGACGACGCCGGGAAGCGCCTTCAGGTCGCGGATCACGTCCTTGTTGGCGACGAAGACGTTCTTGCCCTGGTAGGGCGGCGCGAGCTCGGTGAAGTTGCCTTCCAGATCGACCGGATCGACGACCGGCAGGCCTTCCTTCTGGCCGACCGCGAGGTCGTCCTCGCCGAAAGCCGGCGCCATGTGGACAACGCCCGTGCCTTCGCCAAGCTCGATGAAATCGGCCGGGACGACACGGAAGGCGCCTTCCTTCTTCTTGTCGGCGAAGAACGGGAACAGCGGCTGATAGGTGCGGCCGACGAGATCGACGCCCTTCAGGCTGCCGACTTCGCTATAGCCTTCGAGTTCGGCCGCATATGCCTCGCGCGACGACTGCGCGAGGATGAGCCGCTGTCCGCCCTTCTCCAGGATGGCGTAATCGGCGTCGGGCTTCACCGCCAAGCCCATGTTGGAGGGCAGCGTCCACGGCGTCGTCGTCCAGGCGACGAGCCGCGTCGGCTTCTCGCCGGGCTTCGGATCGAGCAGGAAGCCGACGGTGAGCGCCGGGTCCTGACGCATGCGGTAGGAATCGTCGAGCCGCGTTTCCGATTGCGACAGCGGCGTCTGCGCCGCCCACGAATACGGCACGACACGATAGCCCTCGTAGATCAGCCCCTTGTCCCAGAGCTGCTTGAACGCCCACATGGTCGATTCCATGTAGGTGAGGTCCATCGTGCGATAGTCGTTGTCGAAATCGACCCAGCGCGCCGACCGGTTGACGTAGTATTCCCAGTCCTTGCGGAACTGCATCACCGAGGTGCGGCAGTGCTCGTTGAAGCGCGCCATGCCGTAGGCCGTGATCTCGGCACGGCCGTTCAGCCTCAGCTCCTTCTCCGAGTGAAGCTCGGCCGGCAAGCCGTGGCAGTCCCAGCCGAAGCGCCGCTCGACCGTCTTGCCGCGCATGGTCTGGTAGCGCGGCACCAGATCCTTGACGAACCCCGTGACGATATGGCCGTAGTGCGGCAGGCCGTTGGCGAAGGGCGGGCCGTCGTAGAAGACGAACTCCGGCGCCCCGGCCGCCTTCCGGCGGTCGATCGACTTCTGGAAGGTCTTCTCGTCTTCCCAGAGCCTGAGCACGCCCTCCTCCAGCCTCGGAAAGCTGGGACTGGCGTCAGCGGGCGGATAGGCTGTGGCGGGGGGCTTCACGCTCTGGTTCATGCGGCTAGATAAGGTGGCGACGGCTTCAGCGGGATCGATACAGATATCGGCTTTGCCCCGCCATACTTAAAGAAGCCTTGCGGCGCCAGATGCATGGCTGTCCCGCGCCCTGCGACGATCTGGCAAGCTTGCATATAATAAGCATCCTCAATATATCCGCGCCCATGAACAACAACACACTGCCGCCCGCAAAGGGCATGGGGCTGCTGATCCACGACGTGGCGCGGCTGCTCCGCAACCGCATCGACCAGCGGGCCCACGCCGTCGGCCTGACCAGCGCGCAATGGCGCGTTCTTTCGGTCATCGCCCGCGCCGAATTCAAGAATGAGGAGCCGCCGAACCAGGCGACGCTGGCCGATCAGATGGATCTGGAGCCGATCACCCTTTCGCGCCTCATCGACCGCATGGAAGCGGCCAAGCTGATCGAGCGCCGTCCCGACCCGGCCGACCGCCGCGCCCACCGCCTCTACCTCCAGGAAGCCGCGCGCCCCCTCGTGGCCAAGTTTCGCGAGGTAGCCAGCGGATGCCTCGACGACGCGCTGGCGGGCGTCAGCGACGCCGAGGTCGACGAGGTGACGGAGATCCTCGTCCGCATCCGCAACAATCTCACCGGCAAGTCGGAGACTGTCGTCCCCTTTGCCGGCAGCAAATCGGGCAGCAACAAGAAGACTGCTGCCAAAAACAGGTCAACGATCAAGCAAGGTATCGCATCATGAGTGCCGATGGTGGTGACAAGCGTCCGGCGGACGCCCGGACGGCGCAGCCGGCCATGAGGGCCGAGCCGCCGGTTCCTCCGAGTCCGCCGGAGCCGCCGAAGAAGAATAACCGCAACCGCTTTCTGCTGATGGCGGCGGTGCCGGTGGTGATCATCCTCATCGGCGGTTATTTCTGGCTGACCGGCGGGCGCTACGCTTCGACCGACAACGCCTACGTCCAGCAGGACCGCGTCACGGTCACGCCGCAGGTTTCCGGCACGATCGTCGACGCTCCGGTCGGCGAGAACGCCGTTGTCAAGGCCGGCGACGTTCTCTTCAAGATCGACGACCGCCCCTACAAGATCGCCCTGGCTTCGGCCGATGCGGCGCTGGCTTCCGCGCGCCTGCAGGTCGAGGAGCTGCGCGCCGGCGAGAGCGCCGCCGTTGCGGCCGTGAGCGCGGCGCAGGACAACGTCAACTTCTACCAGAAGGACTTCGACCGCCAGCAGGGCCTCCTGTCCAAGGGCGTGTCCTCGCAGGCCGACTACGATCAGGCCGAGCAGGATCTGCACAATGCCCAGCAGGCGCTGGAGCAGGCCAAGGAACACGAGGAATCGACGCTGGCCGCGCTCGGCGGCAACGCCAACATCGCCACCGACGACCACCCGATGGTCAAGGCGGCGCAGGCGGCACGCGACCAGGCGGCCCTCAACCTCGCCAACACCGTGGTCACCGCCCCGTCCGACGGCGTCGTGGCCCAGTCCGACAAGCTGCTCGTCGGCCAGCAGGTTTCCCCGTCGGTCGCCGTCATGAGCCTGGTCGAGACCTCGTCCAGCTACGTCGAGGCCAACTTCAAGGAAACCGACCTGGCCAGGATGCACGCCGGCCAGAGCGCGGAGGTAGCAATCGATGCCTACCCCGGCCAGAAGTTCAAGGCCGAAGTCGCCTCGATCGGCGCGGGCACCGGCGCCGAGTTCTCGCTGCTGCCGGCCCAGAACGCCACCGGCAACTGGGTGAAGGTGACGCAGCGCGTCCCGGTCCGCGTCCGCTTCCTCGAGGATGTGGCCGACCTGCCGCC
>DASZQY010000286.1:0-9129 GCA_035549395.1 Bauldia sp. | reverse complement strand
GGGTGGAGCGTGCGGGTAAAGCGGCCAAACCGCTCGATGGTGTAGTTGAAGCCCTGCGGCACGGTCTTGATGCCGGCGAAAACCACCAGGATCGCCAGCACGACGATCGCAATGACAACCCAGCTGAAACCCATGATGCCCTCCAGCAGAAGACCCGGACAAGCCGGGCAAAGCCACCGAATCGGCGCAACGGCGCCCACAGGCCATGTAGGGATTGGCGAGGCGGCGCACCACCGAAATCGGTCGGTGCCGGCCACCGCGTTGGCAAATGCTTAGCCTTCCTGCGCTAGTCCAATTTCGTGACCGCCACCGATCTCACCACTGCCGGGACGATCGGCTTCCCGCCGACGCGCTTCGCCGGTATCGACCGCCGCATCGCGATCGCGGTGCTGCTTGCCGTGGCGACCCTCATCGGGTTGCTGATTCCGATCGGCGCGAGCTACACCAACCCGCCGCCGCGCCACCCGGGCGACGGCGACCTGGCGCTCTACGAACGCATCGTCGGGAAGCTGCGCGCCGGCGGCGAATATTACCAGACGGTCCACACCGAGTTGCGTGATGGCGGCTACGCGACGCGACCCGTATTTGCCTGGCGCACGCCCGCCTACTTCTCGCTGCTGGCCCGACTGCCTTCCACCGCCGCCGCTCGAGCAACGATCGGCGCGCTGGCCGTGGTTGCGGGGCTGGCATCATTGCTATTCCTGCGGCGCAGCGACACGCGACTGGCGTTACTGGCGACGCCACTGCTTGTCATCAGCCTCGGTTCGGCCATCGCCGACCTCAGCGTCTTCTACGCCGAATATCCGGCCGGCATGCTGATGCTCCTGTCCGCGTCCGCCTTCGGCCTCGGCTGGCGGCGAACCGGAATGATCGCGGCGATCGCCGCGCTCGTCGTCCGCGAATTGGCCGCTCCGTATGTGCTGATCTGTCTGCTGCTGGCATGGCGTGAGCGACGCTGGCGCGAGGTTGCCATGTGGCTGGTCACGGTCGCTGCGTACGCGGCCTTCTATCTCTGGCACGTGGCGATGGTGAATGCGCAGCTCGGTCCCGCCGATTTCGCCTGGCCCGAAGGATGGGTGGCTTTTGGCGGCGCGCGCTTTCTGCTGAGCACGGCCGGACACAACGGTCTGTTCGTCGCAATGCCGCTGTGGACCGCCGCCTTCATTTTGCCGCTCGGCGTTCTCGGCCTGCTGGCCTGGCGGGGCGATGAACGCATTGCTCTGACGGCGTTCGGATACATCGTCGCCTTCGCCATCGTCGGCAAGCCGCTCAACGGCTACTGGGGCGAGCTCTACACGCCGATGCTGACGCTGGGTGTTGTCTGGGCAATCCCCGCCATCGCCGATCTTGCCCGTGCCGCGTTCAGGCCCACCCGGCAAGCTCGCGGCGCACCAGCGTTTCGATAAGCGCCATTCCCTCGGCGCTGTCATTCAGGCAGGGGATGGCGGCGAAGTCCATGCCCCCGGCCGCGCGGAAGGTATCCGCGCCGCGAATCGCGATCTCCTCCAGCGTCTCCAGGCAATCGGCCGAGAAACCCGGCATGACGACAGCGACCTTCCTGACGCCGCTGGCGGCAAGCTCCGCCAGCGTCTTGTCCGTGTAGGGCTGTAGCCACTCGGCCGCCCCGAAGCGCGACTGGAAGGTGATGCGGAGCTTCTGGTCCGACCAGCCGAGACGCTCGCGCAGCAGCCGCACAGTCTTCTGGCACTGACAGTGATAGGGATCGCCCTTGTCGAGATATTCGCGCGGCAGGCCATGGAAGGACGCGATCACGGTTTGCGGCTCGAACGGCAGCTTCGCGAGCGCCCCGGCAAGTGATGTCGCCAGCGCGGCGATATAGGCAGGGTCGTCGTGGTAGGGCGGCAGAGTGCGCAGCGCCGGCTCCCAGCGCATCGCCTTCAGCGCGTCGAATGCGGCGTCATTCGCGGTCGCCGTCGTCGACGCGGCGTACTGCGGATATAGCGGCGCGGCGAGGATGCGCTCGCAGCCCGCCGCCTTCATGGCCGCCAGGCGCGTTGCGATCGCCGGCTCGCCATAACGCATGGCGAAATCGACAACGATGCCATCACCGGCCAGGCGCTCGGCAAGCTTCGCGGTCTGCCGCCGCGTGATAGCCACGAGCGGACTTTCGTTCGCGGCCTTGTCCCAGATCTGCTGGTAGGCATGCGCCGACTTCTTCGGCCGGAACGGCAGCACCGCCAGATTGAGGATGAGCCACCACAGCGGCGGCCAGATCTCGATGACCCGCCGATCGGACAGGAACTGGCGGAGATAGCGGCGAACGGAGGCCGTATCGGGTGCCGAGGGCGAACCAAGATTGACCAGGAGCACGCCGACTTTCGGCTGCTTCAGCGGCGGATGGCCAGGCGGCAAGGGGCCGGCCGGGACGGGGGCCTTGGCAGGCGGGTTCATGGGCGGCGCAGAATAGGCGGAAGGCCGGCGAAGTCTACCCGCCGGAAGGTCAATCCCGCCATGCTCCGCGACGGGCGATTTTGTTAAGGGATTGGGCTAGTATCCCCGCCATGCTCCATCACGCTCCCATCCCGCTCGTCGCCGTTGCGGCGGACGTCAAGGATATCGACGGCTACCGCTGGCACGCCGCCGCCGACCAGTATCTGCGCGCCCTCATCAACGGTGCCGGCGTGCTGCCGCTGATACTGCCGTCGCTGAAGGAAATCGACTTCGACGCCCTGCTCGAGCGGGTCGACGGCGTGCTCTTCCCCGGCAGTCGCACCAATGTTCACCCCAACGCCTACGGCGAAGCAGAAGACGAGCGGGCGAAGCCTTTCGATCCGGCGCGCGATGCCGTCACCCTGCCGCTGATGCGCGCTTCGCTGCAGAAGGGCGTGCCGCTGTTTGCAGTCTGCCGCGGCATGCAGGAACTGAACGTCGCTTCCGGCGGCTCGCTGGTTTCGGAGGTGCAGGAACTTCCCGGCCGCGCCGACCACCGCGCGCCGGTCTCCGACGACCCGAACGTGCGCTTCGCCATCCGCCAGGATGTAGACGTGAAACCCGGCGGGCTGCTGGCCGGCATCATGGGACCCGGCATGCACCGCGTGAACTCGCTGCACCGGCAAGCGGTCGGGCGGCTGGGCGACAACCTCACCGTGGAGGCCGTTGCGCCCGATGGGACAGTCGAGGCGGTGAGTGTGAAGAACGCCGCCGCATTCGCCCTCGGCGTGCAGTGGCATCCGGAATACTGGGTGACGACGGACACGCCGTCACGCGCCCTCTTCGCCGCTTTCGGCGATGCCGTCCGCAGGCGCATGGCGCTGCGGACGGGCCTTTCGTCTGCGGCGGAGTGAGCCGCTAGTCGACCAGAGCGTGTGCGACGCGATGCTCGCGCACGAAAGACAGTTTCTCCGCCCACGCATCGAGCCCGAAAACGTGGCCGGCGCGCTCGACGATCAGAAGCACCAGCACACCCGCATAGACGATGTGTTCGTCGATCAGCAGGTTGGTGGTGTCGCTGATGTAGGGAAAATCCATGTGGGCGGTCCAGTAAAGCAGCATGAGCAGGATGCCGAAGGCCGAGCTGACCCGCACCATCAGGCCGGTGAGCAGCGACAGGCCAATGAGCAGATGCCCATATTCGACCAGGAAGGTGAGCACCGGCGCGATGGCCGGGCCGGTGAACTGCGAATAGATCGGATGGAAGGTCTTGGTGCTGTTCAGGAAGCCGGCGACGCTCCAGCCTGGCACGAAGACCTGGTGCGACGCCGCATAGAGGAACGTCCAGGCCATCGCCAGACGGAAGAAAAGGATGAGCCCGCGCTCGGTTGCGGTGCGATTCATGGCAGCCTCCCTTGTTGAGGTGGCTGCTTCTTAGGCCCGCGCGCTCCGGGCTTCCTTGATCGGGATCAACCGCCGGGCGAGCCCGGCAGGCCATTGACCAGCGAGCCGCCGAGCAGAACCAGCCCGAACAGCAGCACGCAGGCGGCACCGCCGATCTCCAGCGCGCGCACGGCTCCGTAAGCCCATTTCGAATCGACTCCGCCGGCAAAGCGCAGCGCCAGGCCGCGGGCCGAGACGGCGAGCACCGCCAGCGTGGCGACGGTCAGCCCCGTGCCCACCGCCATCACGAGAGTTGCCGCGATGCCGGCGGCCAGCAGCCCCTGCGACAGGGCGAAGACGAGCACGATGATCGCGCCGGAACACGGACGGATACCGACGGCAAGGATGGCGCCCCAGGCCCGGCGTGCACGCTGCGCTATCGGCCGGCGCGACTCCCCTTCGTGCGCACGGTCATGACCGGGATCGTCGTCGTGCGCATGCGCGTGATGTCCGCCATGGTCATGGTCGTCATGGTCATGGTCGCCATGATCGTGGCCATGCTCGTCACCGTGATCGCGGGCGGCGTCAGTGGGAACATGGTGATGATGGTGGTGATGCCCGCCGCCGAACGATTTCGACCACAGCAGCCAGGCGCCGACCACGGCGATGGCGCCGTAACTGATAATTTCCACCCAGTCGGTAGCGAACGTGATCGCGGTCGCGGTGACACGCAGCACGATCGCGCCGACGACCACGACGATGATGGCGCTTGCCGCCTGCACGAAAGCCGAGGCGAACGAGATCGCGATGCCGCGGCGCATGGTGTCGCCCGAAGACAGCAGGTAGGAGGTGATGACCGCCTTGCCGTGTCCCGGCCCGACTGCATGAAAAATGCCGTAGGCGAAACTGAGCGCCAGCAGCAACCACACGCCAAGCGGATCGTCACGCAGCGTCTCCAATGCGCCGGTAAGCGCCTTGTAGAAATGGGCCTGATGTTCCGCGATCCAGATGAAGAACGGGCCGAACGGCCCCGTGAACCACGCCCCGCCGCCTTCCGGCGTAACGATGCCGAACGGCCCGGAAGCCAGCGCTATCCGGGGAACGGCCAGCACGGCCATGGCCACGACAAACAGGCGAAACACAGAGCGCCGAGTCATCGCGTCACTTGAACATGTTTTGCCACAGGCCGCCCAGCCAGCCGAACATTCCGCCTGATTGCTGCGGTTCGGAAGGTTTTGGCGGTGGCGGTTCATTGATCTCGATGACATGCACCTCCTTGGGCGGCTCGATGGGCGCCGCGGGGGGAGCATCGGCTGCTGACGGCTGACTGCTGCTGGTGGCAGTGCCGATCGCCTTGTCGCTGGCGTTCAGGGTGTCGACCGAAGCGCTACCGGCAGGCGGCGCGCTACCGACTGCCTCCATGGCGGCAGCCGTCGCGGCGTCGGGCGCGGTGTCGTTACCGCCCGGACAGTTGAGCGTGATCACGTTCATCAACAGCGACGCCGCCTGCACCAGATTGGGCGGCAGGTCGTGCTGATCGATCGGCACGGCCGAGAGCACCGCCATGGTCTGTGCGTCGAGTTCGTGCGGCGGCTTGAACGATCCCGTGCATCCGCGCGGCGCTCCGTCGAGCGTCACTTCATGACCCTTGGGGAAGCTGATGGCGACGAAGTATTCCGGGTCGCCGACTTCGACCATCGCCGAGCCGTGCAGCGCCAGCGGCGTCTTCAGCGGCAGCGTGTAGAACAGGGTCAGCCGCTTGTTGTGGAAATCGAGCCAGTACTCGGTCGGCTTCGCGAACGCGAGTTTCTTCGTGCCGACGTAGAACTCGGTGAAGTAATCATAGACCGCGAGCGACTCGACGTTGGTATCGGCGAGCGGCTTGAGCTCGTCCTCGGTCAGCTTGCCGTCATTGTTGGCGTCGAGGTTGAGGGTGGCGTACGCGGTGAAGTCGGGATCGAACTGCCAGATGTGGCGGATGGCGGTGATCTCGCCCTGCTTGTTGAAGACGATCTCGGCCCTGGCGTCGACCCAGACATGCGGATGCGCGAGCGCCGGCGTCGCCCCGAGGGCCACGACGGCGGCAAACAATCCGGCGGCTATGGTCGCTTTCGGCAAGCGGCGTTTCCCCTCCCCTCCGATTCGGGGCCCACGACTTCGCGTCCATGAGTACGGCGGAAACGGGGCTAGCGTATTTCAGGATGTTGCGACACGGCGGCGCGCTCAGCCGCCGATCGCCGCTCCGTCCGCCCGCGGATCTGCCGCCCCGAAAACGCGGCCGTCTCCACGGCGCAGCAGCGCCCCCGCGTGGCCCATGCCGTCGGAGTAAGCCTGCGGCAGCACCTCGACGGGATGGCCGGCACGCTCAAGCGCCAGCACCAGGTCCGGGTCGAAGCGATTCTCCAACGCCACGGACGTCGTCTCGGCGCCCCACGTGCGGCCGGCCCGCCAGCGTGGCGCAGCTATGGCTTCGCCGAGGTCCATGCCGAAATTAACGGCGCGGGTGAACACGGCGGCCTGGAATTGCGGCTGGCCGTCGCCGCCCATCGACCCGTAGACCATCAAGCGTCCATCAGCGAAGCGCGCAAACGCCGGATTGAGCGTGTGGAACGGCTTGCGACCCGGCGTCAGTGGATTGCGCGCCGTCCGGTCGAGCGAGAAGCTCGAGCCGCGGTTCTGCCAGACAATGCCCGTGCGCGGCAGATAGACACCCGAGCCGAACTCGTGGAACAGCGACTGGATGAAGCTGACGGCGACGCCGCTCCTGTCGATCGCCCCCATCCAGACCGTGTCACCGTCGAGCGGCGCGGCGACCGAGCGGCCAGCGCGACTACGGTCGATCGTCTCGGCCGTCGCGTCGAGCCACGCGCGTCCGAGATAGGGCGCGACATCACCGCCCCAGGCCGGATCGCTGATCTCATGGTCGCGCACCTGGAAGGCGAGGCGCGTCGCTTCGAGCAGACCGTGGATGTGATCGAAGCTGTCGCCGCGCTTTACGCCAAGACGATCGAACAGCGCCAGAATGATGAGCGATGCCGCACCCTGCGTTGGCGGCGGCGTATTGAACAGCGTCGCGCCCTTGATGGAGACCGACAGCGGCTCGCGCCACCGCGCCTCGTGACGACGGAGGTCGTCACGGGTTACCGGCGTGCGCGCTTCATCGAGGTCGGCCGCGATCTCCGCGGCAATGTCGCCGCGGTAGAAGTCGTCGAAGCCGGCATGGGCGAGCTGCCCCAGCGTGTCGGAAAGCCGCTCCTGCCGAAGGGTGGCACCCACTTCCGGCGGCTTGCCGTCCGGCAGGAACTCGGCGGCGAACGCCTTGAGCCCGACGAACTCCGCCTGCTTCTCGGCGAGCAGTCGAGCGTGCGAGCGCGAGACGGCGACGCCTTCGCGGGCGAGGCGGACGGCATCCGCCAGCAGCTCGCGGCGCGGCAAGCGGCCACCGAGGCTTGAGGCGGCGTCGGCCAGCAGCGACCAACCCGAGACGGCCCCCGCGACGGTCAGCGCCGCATCCGGCCCGCGCGTTGGCACGACGTGGTACCCGGCCTTCTCGTAGCGCCCGATCGTCGCTAGCGACCCGGCGGCACCGCACGCGTCGATGGCCTTCGGCGGCCGCCCCGGCTCAGCGACAATCGCGAAAGCGTCGCCGCCGATCCCGTTCATGTGGGGATAGGCGACGGCGATCGTCGCCGCCATGGCGATCATCGCCTCGGCCGCGTTGCCGCCCTCGGCCAGCACCGCCGAGCCGGCCTCGGAGGCGGCGCGATGGGGCGCCGTCACCATTCCCTTCTCGCCAATCACGGTCTCGCTCATCCACGCCTCACGGGACAGCTCATTACGGGGCGCTGCTTCTAACCGAAAATCCCCCGCTTGACATGCAACCAAATGGTTGCCTATTATCGCCGCCAATGGACATGGACGACGTGTTCAAGGCGCTGGCCGACCCGACCCGCCGCGAATTGCTCGACCGGCTTCGCGCCGGCAATGGGCAAACGCTGGGCGAGCTGTGCGAACGCCTCGACATGAGCCGCCAGGCGGTGACCAAGCACCTCGCGGTGCTCGAAGCCGCCAACCTGGTCACGTCCGTCAGGCGGGGCCGCGAGAAGCTGCACTACCTGAACCCCGCCCCGATCGGAGAGATCTACGACCGGTGGATCGGCAAATACGAACAGGCGCGCGTGGCGGCTCTGGCCGACCTGAAGCGAGCCCTTGAGGAGAAGGAAAAATGACGAAACCCAGTCTCGTGTACGTCAACAACATTGCCGCACCGCCGGAGAAAGTCTGGCAGGCCCTCACCGACCCGGAGTTCACCCAACGCTACTGGTACGGCACGCGGGTGGAGTCCGACTGGAAAGTCGGCTCGCCAATCACCTTCGTTAAGGGCCCGGGCATGGGCGCGCCAGACACCGGCAGGGTTCTCGTCGCCGACAAGCCACGCACACTCGCCTTTTCCTGGCATATCGCCTGGGGCGAAATGGCCAAGGAGAAGGACTCGCGCGTCACCTTCACGATCGAACCCGACGGTGCCGGCTCCAAGCTGACGCTGGTCCACGACGAGTTCGAAGAAGGCAGTGCCGCGGCCGAATCGCTGAAGAACGGCTGGCCGGCGATCCTGGCGGGTCTGAAGAAAGCCCTGGAGTCCCAGGCGCCATGAGCAGCAAGTTCATCTACGTCACCTATATCCGCACGACCCCGAAGGCGCTTTGGGAGGCTCTCCTCAACCCGGCGTTCACCAAGCGCTACTTCTTCGGCGTGACCATGGAGAGCGCCTGGAAGGCCGGCTCGCCGTGGAAGATGGTTCACCCGGACGGCAGCATCACCGACAGCGGCGAAGTGCTGGAAATCGACCCGCCCAATCGGCTGGTGCTCAAGTGGCGGAACGAGCTGCCGTCGATGAAGCACGAGGGCTATACCCGCTGCACCTTCGACATCTCGGAGTACGGCGGACAGACCAAGCTTCAGGTCGTGCACGAGGCCGAGATGGACAATTCCAAGACCATCGCGGCGGTTTCAGGCGGCTGGCCGCAAATCCTTTCCGGCCTCAAGACGCTGCTGGAGACCGGCGAGGTGCTTGACCTCGACATCAGCGCCGACCGCGCCGCGCGAAGGTCGGCGTAGTCGCCGAGCGGTCGCGGCCGGCGACGAAATCGGAGCGGGCTCCGCGGCCAAAAGATTCTTCCGCGGAGCCCAACTTCATTCTTGATTCCGCAATCTTTCGAGAATACGTACGCCCTTGCCCAAATTCGCACGTGCCTGTGGTCGCAGCATTTGTCCGAGGGCGAACCGCCGGGTAGATCCCGGACGCTTCGAAGGACAGCGGCTTAAAGCAACGACGTAGCGGGCTTTTTTGGTCTC
>DASZQY010000285.1:0-4078 GCA_035549395.1 Bauldia sp. | reverse complement strand
CGTGGTGAACGGCTCGTTGCGGAAGAAGTCGTAATAGAAGCCGTTCTCGATCACCGGCCCGATGGTGACCTGCGTGCCGGGGTAGAGGTCCTGCACGGCCTCGGCCATGACGTGCGCCGCGTCGTGGCGGATGAGCTCGAGGGCGCGCAGATCGTCGCGCGTCACGATCTCGATCTTTGCATCTTTCTGGATCGGGTCGGCGAGGTCGGCGAGTTGGCCGTCAAGGGCCATCGCCACCGCCTTCTTGGCCAGTGATTTGGATATGCCTTCGGCGACGTCCCGGCCGGTGATCCCGGCGGGAAACTGACGCACTGAATTGTCGGGGAAAGTGAGATTGATCATCGTTCTCTCCTGCTCACTCCCGCTGACGATCGCGGGTAAGCCTGGGGTTGGCGGCGGTTAGTTGGCGCAAAGCGGCGGAGCAGTCAAGCTCGCCACGAAGCGGGCCCGCGCCACGCCGGGGGCAACCGTGCGGATGCGGTTGCGAAACAGGCCGCGGCCGGGCAAATCTCACGCCATGACCACGCTGCCCCCGATCCGCCATTACTATCACGTCTATGCCGACGGCGATTACCGGCAGGCGGCGCGCGACCATTTCGCGGCCTTCCGGTCGAGCGGTCTGAGCAAGATCGTCGAGCATCTGCACATCGGCTTCGTGGGCAGCGAGGAGAACGTGCGGAACGCCCGCCGCCGCATCGCCGATCTCGCCGGCCGGAAATTCGAGGAAAACGCATCCGCCACCGGGTGGGAGCAGGAAACGCAGGACATGCTCCATCGCGACGCCGTAATGGCGAAGCGGCCGTTCCTGGCGCTGTACGCCCACACCAAGGGAGCGGCCAACCCGACGGAGCTCAACCGCCTGTGGCGCATCATCATGACGCGCTACACCGTCACGCGATGGCGGGAAGCGGTCGCCACGTTCGACGGCCGGATCGGAGCAGCGGGCTGCTTCTGGGCGCCATTCAAGGACACGCGGTTCTTCGCCGGCAACTTCTGGTGGGCCCGCTCCGACGCCATCGCCAGCATCGGCCCCCCCGATCGCACCGATCGTTTCGGGGCTGAGGGCTGGATCGGACGTGTCACCGTCTTGACCAGACCCTATGGCGTCTATGCGCTGTTCAACGCCCCGCTGACGTTGCCTTCCCTGCAGCGTTTCGAACACACCAGTTGAACCGCAGCCTGCAAGGCGTGACGCGGCGGCAGGAGGTGTCTATCTTGGAATGATTCCAAAATCAGGCGACCTCATGCCCTTTCCCTCCTTTTCGTTCCGCCCGCAGAAATCGTTCGCCGAGCTCGATGACCGCGAGGTACTGGCCCTCGCCATCCAGAACGAGGAGGAGGACGGTCGCATCTACCGGGATTTTGCCGAGCGCCTGCGCAAGGATTTCCCCGCCTCGGCGTCGGTCTTCATCGAGATGGCCGATGAGGAGAACACCCACCGCCAGATGCTGTTCGACATGTTCCGCGAGCGCTTCGGCGAGCATATACCGCTGATCCGCCGCGAGGATGTCCGCGGCTTCATCCGCCGCAAGCCGGTGTGGATGACCGAGGCGTTCGACATGGATGCCATGCGCCAGCGCGCCGAATCCATGGAGCAGGAAGCCGCGAATTTCTATCGCCGCGCGGCAGGGCGCACGAGCGACGCCGGCTTGCGCAAGCTGCTCGACGACCTTGCCGACATCGAGGCCGGCCACGAACAGCATGCCCGCGCGCTGACTTCCGGAATCCCGGAATCGGCCCGCAACGAGGAGCGCGAGACGGCGCGGCGCAACTTCGTCCTGCAGGTG
Organism: Bauldia sp.; assembly: GCA_035549395.1. Classification (GTDB taxonomy): domain Bacteria; phylum Pseudomonadota; class Alphaproteobacteria; order Rhizobiales; family Kaistiaceae; genus DASZQY01. The sequence continues at coordinate 2,291 of DASZQY010000285.1, read as the reverse complement.
ATCCAGCCCGGCCTCGTCGGCCTTATGGATGGTTCGGTCTCAACCCTGGCGCCGGTGTTTGCCGCGGCCTTCGCGACGCATAGCACATGGGCGACCTTCCTGGTCGGCCTTGCCGCCTCGCTTGGCGCCGGCATCTCGATGGGCTTCGCCGAGGCTCTCTCCGATGACGGCACGCTGTCCGGACGCGGCCGGCCATGGATACGTGGCGCCGTGACCGGCATCATGACCACTATCGGCGGCATCGGCCACACTCTGCCCTACCTCATCCCGCACTTCGGCATCGCCACGGGCGTTGCCGTTGTCGTCGTGCTGCTCGAGCTGTGGGCCATTGCCTGGGTGCGCGCCCGCTACATGGATACGCCGTTCCTGCGCGCCGCACTCCAGATCGTCGTCGGTGGTCTGCTGGTGTTCATCACCGGCATCCTGATCGGCAGCGCCTGAGGCGCCGGGTTCAGCGGTCCAGCCGCATGTCGGGGTGAATGTGGTTGCCCGTCCACTGGCCGTAACGCCAGGGCGTGTACCACTTCGCGTTGCCGGGGAATTTCTCCGGCACCGGATCGTAGCCCGAGGCGCCGAACGGCCCGCAGCGCTGCAGGCGCGCCAGGCCCATCCAGGAGCCGCGCCATAACCCGTACCGGCGGACGGCCTCCTCGGTGTATTCCGAACAGGTCGGAAGGTAGCGGCACTGGCGTCCCATGAGCGGCGAGAGAAACAGCCGGTAGAGGCGAATCGCTCCGATGCCGAGCAGGCGGGGTATGCTCGCAACCCGTTGAACCGGCATATTTTCTGCCACGCGGCGCCTCAAACTTCTCCCACTGGCTGACATGGGTCAAACCATCGGGCTACCAGACATATAGGTGTAGCCGACAGACCTCACCAAGCAGGCCGGACGAGACCGATGGCCCGACCCGCAGCACCGATGGCCTTCAACCGGGCGAGCGCTCACGCACTGCCCGCGGACGATGTGCTTGCCGCCCTTGGGAGTACCCGACGCGGCCTCGAGCGCGCCGCCGCCGAACGGCGGCTGGCCGAGGTCGGGCCGAACCGGGTGGAGACCTCGCCGCGGCGAACTTGGCTGGCGACGCTGCTCGCGCAGTTCAACGACGTCCTGATCTCTGTTCTGCTGGCCGCCGCGGCGATGACCGCGTGGCTCGGACACTACACCGACACCGGCGTCATCCTCGCCGTGGTCATCATCAACGGCGTCATCGGCTTTGTGCAGGAGCGCCGTGCCGAGCATTCGCTGTCGGCGATCAACAAGCTGCTGGCGGAGACGGCGCGCGTGCGACGTGACGGCCACGTCGAGCGGATCCCGGTCGAGGCCATCGTGCCCGGCGACATCGTGCTGCTCGACGCCGGCGACAAGGTGCCGGCCGACCTCAGGCTGCTCGCCGCGCGTACGCTGCAGGTGCAGGAGGCGATCCTGACCGGCGAGAGCGCGCCCGCCGACAAGAATGTGGCGCCTGTGGGCGCAGACGCACCGCTCGGTGATCGTGCCTCGCTGGCATTTGCCGGGACCATCGTGACCCGCGGCAATGCCGAAGGGACCGCGTTCGCGACCGGCAACGCGACGGAGATCGGGCGCATCAACGCCATGCTCGGCGCGGTGCGCACGCCGCAGACACCGCTCACCCGCCAGCTCGCCGCCTTTGGCCGCAGCATCTCTCTCTTCGTGCTGGTCTTCTCGGTAGCGGCCTTCGCCTTCGGCTATTTCGTGCGCGGCATGCCGGCCGCCGATCTCTTCTTTGCCGTGGTCGGCATCGCGGTCGCGGCCGTGCCTGAGGGGCTGCCGGCGATCGTCACGATCGCGCTCGCGGTCGGCATGGAGCGCATGGCGCGGCGCAAGGCGATCGTGCGTTACCTGGCCGCCGTCGAGACGCTGGGCGCCGTCGGCGTGATCTGCTCCGACAAGACCGGGACGTTCACCCGCAACGAAATGACTGTCGAGACCGTGGTGGTCGGCAGCGGCACATACAGGATTGCCGGCCGCGGCTACGAGCCGCGCGGCAGCATCGTGTCGAGCGACGCCGGCATGCAGGCCGCACTGTCCACCGACGTGAGGCGGCTCGGAGCCGCCGCGGCGCACTGCAATGATGCCCGCCTCATCGAGCGCGGCGGCCAATGGCTGGCCGACGGCGACCCGATGGAGGGCGCCTTGCTTGCTTTTGCCGCCAAGGCCGGCGCCGGCATCGAGAGCGACCGCCGCCAGCGCGACGGCGAGATTCCCTTCGACCCGGCGCGTCGCTTCATGGCGACTCTGGCACGCGAAGCGAGTGGCTCACGCATTTTCG
>DASZQY010000284.1:0-4721 GCA_035549395.1 Bauldia sp. | reverse complement strand
GTGCGGAATCCAAGCCGGGCGAGCACCGTCGCGACGTTGAAGCCGACGCCGCCGGGCAGTCGGCGCACAGTGCCGGGATTGGACGCACCGAGCACCGGCTCGGCCGCGCTGCGCGCGACACGGTCGAGAGTCACTCCACCGAAGACAGTGACGCTGGTGAACGGGCGCACGGATTGGTCCATCGGAAATGCAACCTGCCGGGGAGCGGCGCGTTCCGCAATGCTAGCGCATGGTCGCGCACACAGGCGAACAAAACTTGGCCGCGCGCGACGGAATTTGCCAAGAATTCGAGGCAAAGGGGAAGGCGGGAGCAGGCAAGGCGGGCGGGCTGGCGCGCCGCGGGCCGCGGCCTGTATATGATGCCCGAGTCGTTTGCCTTGCCTCGGGAAGCTCCAGCGCGTGAAGATTTCATTCCACGGCGCCGACCGCGAAGTCACCGGGTCGTGCCATCTCATCGAATGTGCCGGAAAGCGCATCCTGGTCGACTGCGGCATGTTCCAGGGCAGCCGCGACCTCAACGAGGACAACGGCGAGCCGTTCGGCTTCGACGCCGCTGCCATCGACGTACTGCTGCTCACCCATGCCCATCTCGACCACTGCGGCCGCATCCCGCTGCTCGCCAAGCGCGGCTTCCACGGCGAGATCATCGCAACCGCGGCAACGCGCGAGCTGGCGCGGCTGGTGATGCTTGATTCGGCGCGGCTGCAGGAGGAGGACGCGGCGCGCCGGCAACGCCACACCGGGCCGTGGAAGAAGAACGGCGGCGAGCCGCCGGCGCCGCTCTACACGGTGCTCGACGCGGTGAACGTGCAGGACAGGTTCGGCCGCGTCGCGCAATACGGCGTCGCGATCGACGTTGCGCCAGGCATCCGCGCGACCTTCATCGACGCCGGGCACATTCTCGGGTCGGCGTCGATCGTGCTCGACCTCAGCGAGAATGGCGTCGCGCGGCGCATCACCATGTCGGGGGACATCGGCAACGCCGGCCGCCCGCTGATGCGCAACCACACGCCGCCGCCGGTGTCCGACCTGGTCGTTATGGAAACCACATACGGCGACCGCAACCACAAGCCCTACGACGTCTCGGTCGAGGAGTTCTACACGGCGATCGACGAGACTTTCAGCCGGGGCGGCAACGTCATCATTCCGACCTTCGCGCTGGAACGGGCGCAGGAGCTGATCTACGCCATCCACCAGGCGATCGGCCGGAGCCGCATCGCGCCGGCGGTGCAGGTGTTCCTCGATTCGCCGATGGCGGTCTCGGCGACGCAGATCTTCCGCGAGCACCCGGAATGCCTGTCGGAAGAGGCGGTGAAGCTGTTCAGCGACGGCGACGACCCGCTCAAGCTGCCGGGCCTGCATCTCACTGTCGAAACCGCCGACTCGATCAAGCTCAACACCATCCGCGGCGGCGCGATCATCATGGCCGGCTCAGGCATGGCGACCGGCGGGCGCGTCGTGCACCATCTTCGCCACAACATCGGACGGCGCGAGGCGGGGATCATCTTCGTCGGATTTGCCGGGCAGGGGACGCTCGCCCGCACGATCATCGACGGCGCGAAGACCGTGCGCATCATGGGCGAGGAACTGCCGGTGAAGGCGCACGTCTACACGATCAACGGGTTCTCGGCGCACGCCGGGCAGGCGGAGCTGCTGGAATGGCAGAAACCGTCGCAGGCGAAACGGACGGTGCTGGTGCACGGCGACGAGCAGGTGATGGGGACCTTCGGCAAGCTGCTGACGAACACCGAGGTGATCATGCCAAAGCGGGGGGACGCGCTCGAGCTGTGAGGCGTTCCGGCGCCCCTTGCGTGATGAGAACAAATCGTGTACAGTTCAAAATACTCAAGGGGCGACGCGACTTTCCCATTGGCTTTCGACGCGGCCCCGGCACATTAGGAGCGGAACATGGCGGGCACACCACTGCGCGTGATCGAGGGCAATTCGATGGGGTCGGACAAGTCGAAGGCGCTCGACGCTGCGCTCAGCCAGATCGAACGGTCGTTCGGCAAAGGCTCGATCATGCGGCTTGGCCATGCCGACAAGCCGATCGAGGTGGCGACGATCTCCACCGGCTCGCTCGGCCTCGACATTGCGCTTGGCATCGGCGGCCTGCCGCGCGGGCGCATCGTCGAGATTTACGGGCCGGAATCGTCGGGTAAGACGACGCTGGCGCTGCACGCCATCGGCGAGGCGCAGAAAGCCGGAGGCATCTGTGGCTTCATCGACGCCGAACACGCGCTCGACGCTACCTACGCCCGCAAGCTCGGCGTCAACCTCGACGAGTTGCTGATTTCGCAGCCGGACACCGGCGAGCAGGCACTGGAGATCGTCGACACCCTGGTGCGCTCGGGCGCCATCGACGTGCTGGTGGTCGATTCGGTGGCCGCGCTTACGCCGCGCGCCGAAATCGAAGGCGAGATGGGCGAGCAGCTGCCCGGTCTGCAGGCGCGCCTGATGAGCCAGGCGCTGAGGAAGCTCACCGCCTCGATCTCGCGCTCCAACACCACCGTCATCTTCATCAACCAGATCCGCATGAAGATCGGCATCGTCTACGGCAGCCCGGAGACGACGACCGGCGGCAACGCCCTCAAGTTCTACGCCTCGATCCGCCTCGACATCCGCCGCATCGGCGCGATCAAGGACCGCGAGGAGGTCGTCGGCAACCAGACCCGCGTCAAGGTGGTCAAAAACAAGCTGGCGCCGCCGTTCAAGCAGGTCGAGTTCGACATCATGTACGGGGAGGGCGTCTCCAAGACCGGCGAGCTGATCGACCTCGGCGTCAAGGCCGGGATCATCGAGAAATCGGGCGCCTGGTTCTCCTACGACAGCCAGCGCCTGGGACAGGGGCGCGAGAACGCCAAAGTGTTCCTCAAGGACAACCCTGGAATCGCGACGGCGATCGAGAAGTCGATCCGCGAGAATGCCGGCCTTATCGCGGAGAAGTTCCTCGAGCGGGCGAACCCCGGCGACGACGATGAGGACGCGGCCGAGGCGTAGGCGCGAACCCGACCGGAAGCTCGCAGACGGGCGTCCGGAAATCATGGATTGACGGCGAGCAGAGGCGGGGATCCTTCCCCGGCCGATTGGCCGAGGAAGGCGGATTGCGGAGCGCGGTAATGGCTTTCGGCGCCGGAAGCGCCGCCGGCCGGTAGGCTAATCTTCAACCGTGGCATTGGACAGAATGCGCGGCGGGGCTGTAAAACCCCGGCTTCGTCAAGCATTTGTCCCCGAGCGTCGTGCTCCGGCGACCCGTGATTCGAGGCCGTTCCTTCGCCATGCCCAGCGTTAACGAAATCCGCTCCGCGTTCCTCGGCTACTTCGCCAAGAACGGGCACACGGAAGTGCCGTCGAGTTCGCTGGTGCCGCGCAACGACCCGACGCTGATCTTCACCAACGCGGGCATGGTGCAGTTCAAGGACTATTTTACCGGTCGCGCCACGCCGGCCTTTCCGCGCGCGACCACGGCGCAGAAGTGCGTGCGCGCCGGCGGCAAGCACAACGACCTCGACAACGTCGGCTACACGGCGCGGCATCACACCTTCTTCGAGATGCTCGGCAACTTCTCGTTCGGCGACTACTTCAAGGAGCAGGCGATCGAGCACGCGTGGACGCTGATCACGCGCGAGTTCGGGCTGAAGAAGGACAAGCTGCTGGTCACGGTCTACCACACCGACGACCATGCCTTCGACCTGTGGAAGAAGATCGCCGGGTTCAGCGACGACCGCATCATCCGCATCCCGACGAACGACAACTTCTGGCAGATGGGCGACACCGGCCCGTGCGGACCGTGCTCGGAAATCTTCATCGACCAGGGGCCGGAGCTCCAGGGCGGGCCGCCGGGCAGCCCGGGTGAGGACGGCGATCGCTTCCTGGAATTCTGGAACCTGGTGTTCATGCAGTTCGAGCAGCTGCCGGGTGGCAAGCGCGTCGACCTGCCGCGCCCTTCGATCGACACGGGCATGGGCCTGGAGCGCATCTCGGCGATCCTGCAGGGCGTCCATTCCAATTACGACATCGACCTGTTCAAGACGCTGATCACGGCGTCGGTCGACATCATCGGCGTGCCGGCCGAGGGCGAGAACCGCGCCGCGCACCGCGTCATCGCCGACCATCTGCGCGCCGCGGCCTTCCTGATCGCCGACGGCGTGCTGCCGTCGAATGAGGGGCGCGGCTACGTGCTTCGCCGCATCATGCGCCGCGCCATGCGCTATGCGCACCTGCTCGGCGCGCGCGAGCCGGTAATCTGGCGGCTGGTGCCGACGCTGGTGGCGGAGATGGGCCGTGCCTATCCGGAGCTGGTGCGGGCGGAGGCGCTGATCCGCGAGACTCTGCGGCTGGAGGAGACGCGCTTCGGCCGCACGCTGACGCGCGGCGTCGCGCTGCTCGACGAGGCGACGGCCAATCTGCCGTCGGGCGCGACGCTCGGCGGCGACGTGGCGTTCCGCCTCTACGACACCTATGGCTTTCCGCTCGACCTGACGCAGGATGCGCTGAAGCCGCGCGGCATCGCCGTCGATACCGCCGGCTTCGACAAGGCGATGGAAAAGCAGAAGGAGGAGGCGCGCGCCTCGTGGGCGGGCACCGGCGAAGCGCAGACCGAGCCGGTGTGGTTCAGGCTCCGCGAATCGCTCGGCGCGACCGAATTCCTCGGCTACGACACCGAAGATGCCGAGGCGCAGATCCTGGGGATCGTGAAGGACGGCGAAGGTATCCAGAGC
>DASZQY010000283.1:0-2569 GCA_035549395.1 Bauldia sp. | reverse complement strand
CCGGTCAGCGGCTTGCCGTACTCGGCCTCCGCCTGTGGCGCGACGACGTCGTGCACCCAGCCGGCGAGATGCTGGGCAAGCGAGCAGTCGATCGTCGCGGCCGGCGACAGCTTGACCACACCGCCTTCCAGCGCCGTCACCGACACCGGCGTGGCGATCCCGCACTGGCCGTCGTCCTCGCTGATCGCGGGCACCGGCGTCGCGACGACACCCGCCGCGGTGATCTCGGCCATGCAGATCGTGTCGGCGGCAGGCGGCGGCTTGACCAGATCGGGGAAGGGAACGGGGGTCAGCGCCGCCAGCTTCGGGCCGTTGGGCACCGGCGGCGCGGTGATCGTGGGCAGCACGTCGGCCGGGCGCAGGTGCGGCGTCGGTACCAGCGCATCTCCCGCGACGGGTGGTGGCAATGCCGGCGCCGGCGGCACGGGCGGCGCGGCGAAGGTCTCGTCGGCGGCAGCGTAGTTCAGCGGCGGCAGGTTCGCGGCGCCGTCGCCTGGCCGCAGGCGTGGCAGCGGCACGTCGACCAGCGGCGCCGCCTCCGAGGGTGCGCCGTGCGGCCGCGCCCGCAGATTGGGGTCGTGGCCGAAAACATTGGCCGGGTCGGCGAGGAAGCGTTGGAGCGTGTCGAGGGGCGATTCGGCATGGGCCGCGGCGGCACCGAAGAGTGCCACAACGGTGAGCGCCAGCGCGATCCTTGCCCTCCGCCTCAACGGTGCGGCTCCCTGTCCGATGCCCAGCCAGCGTGAGCGGCAGAAAACCAGTCCGGCGCCGGCAATTCAAGCAGCCATTGCTTGCAGCGCCGCCGGTGTATTGTCGGTGCCACTGAGGCGGGAGCAATCAGAAATGAGCGAGACTATCGGCGGGTTCCTTATTCGCCGGCTGGCCGAAGAGGGCGTTGGCCACGTGTTCGGCGTGCCGGGCGACTATGTACTCACCTTCTTCAAGGAGCTGGAAAAGAGCCAGCTCAGGATCATCAACACCTGCGACGAGCAGGGCGCGGGCTTCGCGGCGGACGCCTACGCGCGCGTCAGGGGGCTCGGCGTCGCCTGCATCACCTACTGCGTCGGCGGGCTGAAGATCGCCAACGCCGTCGGCCAGGCCTACGCCGAGCGCTCGCCGGTGGTCGTGATCAGCGGCGCGCCGGGCACGCGCGAACGACGCAACACGCTGCTCCACCACACGGTACGCAACTTCGATACGCAGGCCCGCGTGTTCGCCGAGCTTACCGCCGCCAGCGCCGTCCTCGACGATCCGGAGACGGCCGCGGCGGAGATCGACCGCGTACTGGCCGCGTGCCGGCGCACCTCGCGCCCGGTCTACATCGAGATCCCGCGCGACATGGTGCTGGCGGAGATCGCACCGACGAAGCGGCGCGCGGCGGCCGCAGAGGCGTCCGACCCGCAGGCTCTGGCCGAGGCGGTGGCGGAAGCTGCCGCGCGCATCGCGAAAGCAGCGCGGCCGGTCATTCTCGCCGGCGAGGAGCTGCACCGCTTCCGCCTGCAACAGCCGCTCGCCGATCTAGCCCAGCGTTCGGGCATCCCGGTCGCGGCGACGATCATGGGCAAATCCGTGTTCCCCGAATCCGACCCGGCCTACATCGGTGTCTACGAAGGCGCGATGGGGCGCGAGGCGACGCGCGCCGCGGTCGAGGCCAGCGATTGCCTCATCCTGCTCGGCGCCATGATGACCGACATGAATCTCGGCATCTACACGGCGCGCATTGATCGTGGCCAGGCGGTCTATGCGGCGAGCGACCGGGTCGGCGTCGGGCTCGCCACCTACGACGGCGTCGGCATGGCCGATTTCATCGCCGCTTTGGCGGCGCATCCGTGGAAGGCGCGGCCGGCAGCCGGCTACGAGCATCCGACGCATCCCGGTCCCTACGCGGCCAGCGACAAGCCGATGACGACGGCGGCGCTGTTCCGCCAGGTCAACGCGTTCCTCACCGACGACGACGTGGTGGTAGCCGATACCGGCGACTCGCTGTTCGGCGCCGCCGATCTCTACATCCACGACGGCGCGCATTTCCTCGGCGCCGCCTACTACTGTTCGCTGGGCTTTGCCGTGCCGGCGGCGCTCGGCGTGAAAGCGGCGGCGCCGAATCTGAGGCCGATCGTGCTGGTCGGCGACGGCGCCTTCCAGATGACCGGCATGGAGCTGTCGGCGATCGTGCGCTACGGCCAGAATCCGATCGTCATCGTGCTCGACAACGACGGCTACGGCACCGAGCGGCCGATGCTCGACGGCGCCTTCAACGACGTGCAGCGCTGGAACTACGCCAGGCTGCCGGAGGTGCTCGGCGGCGGCGTCGGCATCAAGGTCACGACCGAGATCGAGATGGCGGCGGCGCTCGCCAGGGCGCGCGCCAACACGGCGAGCTTCACGATCATCCAGGTGATGCTGGGCCGCGATGATCATTCGCCGGCGCTGCTGCGACTGACGCAGACGCTGGCCGAGCGGGTGGCGCGGAAGGCTTAGGAAGCGATCTCACCCAGCCGCCGCGCATAAAACCTCCGCTCCGCCTCCTGCTTCGCCAGCGCGGCGGCGCGCTGGTAGGCGGCACGCGCTT
>DASZQY010000282.1:0-2824 GCA_035549395.1 Bauldia sp. | reverse complement strand
GATGGCGCTCACCCACTCCGGCGCAAAGGCGAGCAGGCCGTTGAAGGCGGCCGTCCGCAGCACGAAGGGGAGACCGCCGAACTGGAGCCAGCCATAGGGATAAGCGCCATCGGCAGGACCGAGCTGGGCCTGGACGGCGGCGTAGTGCCAGGCGAAATAGCCAGCGAACGCAAGGAAGCCCGCGGCCCAGCCGGCGAGCTCCCAGCGCCGGCGCTCATGCCAGGCGAAGAAGGCGCAGATGACCGCGTACGGCGCGGCGAGCTCGCGGCAGAAGAGAGCGAGCAGAGCCGCGGCGAAGCCCAGCCACGGCAGACGTGCGCCATAGGCGCTGGCCGACAGGAATATGAGCGTGCCGGCGGTGATGTCGGCGAACAGGACGGCGTTCGGCGCCGCGACGAAGACGACGCTGACGACGACACAGGCGACCGCGAGCAGCGCCGTGAGGCGGCCGGCGCTGACTTCGAGCGTGCGGAAGGTCAGCGCCATGCCCACGGCGGCGGCCATGTCGAGCAGCGCGTTGGCGATCGCCGTGAGCGGCACCAGGCTGACCAGCCACGGCAGGGCCGGCAGGCGCCAGTTGAACACCGAGCGGGTGCCATAGCCGTCCCTCAGCAGCTCGGCGTGCGCGGCGTCGTAGTAGCCCTGGCCGCCGCGCATGAGATCGACGATGTGGGCATACATGAGCAGATCGCTGCGGCCGGTCTGTGCGGCGCCCGGCGGGGCGACCGTGTGGCCGGTGACGGCGACCAGGATGACGATTGCCGCCAGCGCCGCCGCCAGCAGCAGAAGCGCGCCGGCGCGCGAGATGCCGCGGAGGCGAGTTGTGGGCAAGGAGAGAAACTGAGGACCGGCCACCGCGCTCTTCCCGTGGCGCCCAGCATGGCTGGTTAGTCTCAACAAGCGACTAACGCGGAACCCAAAGAGCTGCGCGAGCGCGGATAGTCAGGAGTCGCGCCTATCGGCCGGTGGGCGGCTTGCCTTCGAGCATGGCCACGGCAATCTCGCCGGCGAGCCGCGCGTTGTTGCGGATGAGGGCGATATTCGCGGTGAGGCTCCTGCCGCCGGTTTTCTTCAGGATGGCGTCGAGCAGATAGGGCGTCACCGCCTTGCCGGTGATGCCTTCGCGCGCGGCGTCAGCGACGGCGGCCTCGATCGCGGGTCGCATCTCGGAAGCCGGGATCTCGTCGGCGGCAGGGATGGGGTTGGCGACGAGCACGCCGCCCGACAGGCCGAGCGCCGCGCGGGCGGCGACGAAGGTCGCGATCGCGGCCGGGTCATCCAGGCGGATCGGCGCCTTCAGTCCGCTGGAATGCGACCAGAAGGCCGGAAATTCGTCGCTGCCATAGCAGATGACCGGGACGCCCTCGGTTTCGAGGTATTCCAGGGTCTTCGGCACATCGAGCAGGGCCTTGGCGCCGGCGCAGACGACGACGACATCGGTGCGCGCCAGCTCGGTCAGATCGGCGGAGATGTCGAACGTGGTCTCGGCGCCGCGATGGACGCCGCCGATGCCGCCGGTGGCAAAGACGCCTATGCCGGCAAGGCGGGCGGCAATCATGGTCGCGGCAACGGTGGTGGCGCCTTTCCTGCCGGACGTGATGCCGTAGGCGAGATCGGCGCGCGAAAGCTTGAGCACGTCCTTTGATTTGGCCAGGTCTTCCAGCGCCGCCTTGTCGAGGCCGACGTGAATGGCGCCATCGCGGACGGCGATGGCCGCCGGCAAGGCGCCGCCGCGCCGCACTTCGTCTTCGACGGCGAGCGCGGTCTCGAGATTTTGCGGCCAGGGCATGCCGTGGCTGACGATGGTGGTTTCGCGCGCGACGACCGGGCGGCGCGCAGCGAGCGCCGCCTTCACGTCCGGCGATACGACGACGGGTGGCTTCACGAGGCGACGCGCTCAGTCGCCGGGGCGAGACGCGGGCCGCGGCCGATGCGTTCGGCCAGCGCGTCGGGCGAGAACGGCGCTGCGAGGATGCTGCCGGCTTCCAGCGTCATGGCGGCGGCGGCGAGGCCGAAACGCAGCGCATCGTGCAGGCTGTGCCCCTCCGCCAGTCCGAGGATGACGCCAGCGGCGAAGGAATCGCCGGCGCCGTTGACGGCGGTCACCGCCACGCGCAGCGGAGCATACGAGCGCACCTCGCTGCCGGCGGCGGCGGCGAGCGGCTCGGAGCCATTGGTCACGACGACGCGTGTCTGTCGGCGGCCGGCGAGCTCGGAGGCGAGGCGCGGCACGGCCAGCGACGGATCGTCGGGATTGAAGCCGAGCAGGGTCGCGGCCTCCTTGCGGTTGGTGAACAAGAGCGTGAGAAGGTCGAGGATCGGCTCCAGACGGACGGCCTTCGCCGGCGATACCGTGAGCGCCGCCACCGGCCGCTTGGCGGCGGCGGCCTCGCTGGCAAGGAAGGCGAGCGTCTCTTCCGGCAGGTTGGCATCCACCACCCAGAAATCGCCGGGCGGCGTGGTCTCGACCGCATGCACGACATCGGCCGGCGCGATCGCGTCGCATATCTTCATGTCGGCGATGCCGATGATGAGATTGCCGCGATCGTCGAAGGTGGCGTGGTAGCTGGCCGTATCCTTGCCGGACAGGCGGGCGACGAACGAGACATCCAGGCCGACTTCGCCGGCGGCGGCGAGAACGGCGGCGCCATCGGCATCATCGCCGACGGCGCTCACCATGCGCGTGCGGAATCCAAGCCGGGCGAGCACCGTCGCGACGTTGAAGCCGACGCCGCCGGGCAGTCGGCGCACAGTGCCGGGATTGGACGCACCGAGCACCGGCTCGGCCGCGCTGCGCGCGACACGGTCGAGAGTCACTCCACCG
>DASZQY010000281.1:0-3342 GCA_035549395.1 Bauldia sp. | reverse complement strand
ATCTCGCCGGCGCGGATATCGAGGTTGATATTGGAGTTGGCGACCAGCGATCCGAAGCGCTTGGTGATGCCGCGCAGTTCGATATCCAAAAGCCAGCGCCCCCGCTTCCCCTCGGCCGGCCGTCGCTTGCCGGCTACGCGCGCGCCCTCATCCTAACGTGCCGCCGCGCCCTCTGGCGAGGGCGCGGCGCTGTGATAGTGGAATTCCCGCTTACGAGGCCTGGTCCACCTTGAGCGAGCCGTCGATGATGGCCGCCTTGATCTTGTCGAGCTCGGCCTTGAGGTCGGCCGGAACGGCGGAGTCGAAGTCATGGAACGGCGCCAGTGCCACGCCGCCCGACTTCAGGTCGCCGAGCACGACGCCGCCCTTGAACGTGCCCTTGAAGGCCTCGGTCACGGCTTCGTTGCTGGTCGAGTCGACCCGCTTCTGCACCGAGCTCAGGAACACCTTGGCGTGGTCCGGATCGGTCATGTACTGGTCGGTGTCGACGCCGATCACCATGAGCTTGTCGGTGCCGATCTCGGCGGCGAGCGCGGCCGGCCCCTGGCCCACCTTGCCGGCGACCGGCAGGATGATGTCGGCGCCTTCGTCGTTCATGCTCTTGGCGATGTCCTTGCCTTTGTCAATCGAGCTGAAGTCGCCGACGAACACGCCGTCCTTCTTGGCCGGGTCCCAGCCCAGCACCTTCACCGACTTCCCCTTCTGCTTGTTGTAGTAGTTCACGCCCCATACGAAGCCGTCCATGAAGTCGGTGACCGGCGGCCCGATGTTGATGCCGCCGAAGGTGCCGACGACGCCGGTCTTGGACATGCCTGCCGCGAGGTAGCCGGCGAGGAACGCCGCCTGGTTGGTGGCGTAGACCTGGCCGAGCACGTTCGGGATGACCGGATTGTATGCGTCATCAACGATGGAGAAGTCGATGTTCGGATTGGCGAGCGCCGCTTTCTTGGTCGCGTCCTCGAGCAGGAAGCCGACCGTCACGATCACGTTGCAGTTCGCCGAGACCAGCGAATTGATGTTGGGCTCGTAGTCCGACTCCTGCTTCGACTCGACGACCTTGGCGTCGAAGCCGCCCGCCTTGGCGGCGTCCTGGACGCCCTGCCAGGTGTACTGGTTGAAGCCCTTGTCATCGACGCCGCCGGTGTCGGTGACCGCGCAGGCGAGGAACGCCCAGGCCGGCGCCGAAGTACCGAGAGCGGTCGCCGCGAACAGCGCAGCGAGGCTCAACTTAACAACGCGTGATTTCAACGAACCCTCCATGTCCAGATTGAAGTGCCCGGCGGTCCGGTCCTGCGCGACTGCCGGTGATGGGAAAGTGGTCTCCGCATTGAACCGGGCACGCCCGCGGGGCGTGTCGCCCGCTCCCCTTTGGCTACCGAATACCGCTCCGGTGCGCGGTTTTCCGCGCTCCCGGATGGCCCGCCGGCTGGCGCCTGCAGGCCCCGATAATCGAAGATTTGCATGAACCGCTGTCATTTTCATGTGGATTCTTTCACCAGTTGGAAAATAACCGGGCACTCGCCCCCGTTGCAGCGCGAGGCTGGCCGGGGCGAAGATGGCGTGGCCATCGCGGGGATGGCAGGGAGGCGAGCATGGATGAGGGGCTGTTTCGCAAGGCCAAGGCGGTGCGCGAGCACGCCCACGCGCCCTATTCCAAATTTCATGTCGGCGCCGCCATTCGCACCGAGGCCGGCACGGTCCACGCCGGCGCCAACGTTGAAAACGCCTCCTACCCCGAGGGCTGGTGCGCGGAGACGTCGGCAATCGCGGCGATGGTTGCCGCCGGTGGTGACGACGCGGCGCGCCGCATCGCCGAAGTCGTCGTTGTCGCCGATCGCATCGAGGGCCGCCTGACCACGCCCTGCGGCGGCTGCCGCCAGCGCCTGGCTGAATTCGCCGACGCCGCCACGCCGGTCCACGTCACCGACCCGTCCGGCACCGGCCGCACCTACCGCATGGACGAGTTGCTGCCCGCTGCCTTCGCCATGGACGAGACGCCGTGATCGTCGAAGGCGCCGAGGCTGCCGCCGCCATCCGCGACCGCGCCGACCTGCCGTATTCGGTCGGCATCGTCCTCGGCTCCGGTCTTGCCGGTCTCGCCGATCAGGTCAGGGACGCGGTGCGTGTGCCCTATCGCGACCTCGCCGGCTTTCCGATGTCGACGGTTTCCTCGCATAGGAGCGAAGTCGTCCTTGGCTGGCTCGAGGGCACGGCGGTTGTCGTCTTCTCCGGCCGCGAGCACTATTTCGAGAACGGCAACCCCGCCGCCATGCGCGCGCCGATTGCCGCGCTGGCCGCGCTCGGTGCCGACACGCTGCTTCTCACCAACGCGGCCGGTTCGCTGCGCACGGAAGTCGGGCCGGGCGAGGTCATGCTGATCACCGATCACATCTCCATCGCCGGCATTAATCCGCTGATCGGCCAGCCCACCGACGACCGTTTCGTAGGCATGACCAACGCCTACGACCCCGCTCTGCGCGCCGCCATCCTCGGCGCCGCCGAGCGCGAGGGCATTATGATGAACACCGGCGTCTACATGTGGTTCTCCGGTCCCTCGTTCGAGACTCCGGCCGAGATCCGCCTGGCGCGCATGGTCGGCGCCGCCGCGGTCGGCATGTCGACCGTGCCGGAGGTGATCCTCGGGCGTTTCTTCGGCCTGCGTGTCGGCGCTGCCTCGGCGATCGTCAATTTTGCCGCCGGCATGACGGGGGCGGAAATTACCCACGAAGAGACCAAGATGCTGGCCCCGCTCGGCGCCGCCAAGCTCGGCCGCATCATCCGCCGCTATCTGCGCGACCGCACGTGGGCGTAGGCAGGCGCGACGGGGAAACAGGAAGCCAATGCTCCCCCAGGAAGTGATCCGCAGGAAACGCGACGGCGAGCCGCTCACGCGCGAAGAAATTGCCTTCATGGTCGAGGGCCTGACCGCCGGCACGGTCAGCGAGGGGCAGGTTGCCGCCTTCGCCATGGCGGTGTTTTTCAAGGGTATGACGCGCGAGGAGGCGGTGGCCCTGACGCTGGCCATGCGCGATTCCGGCACCGTCCTCGACTGGTCGGACCTCGACGGCCCGGTGCTGGACAAGCACTCGACCGGCGGCATCGGCGATAATGTCTCGCTCATGCTGGCGCCGGCGCTGGCCGCTTGCGGCGCCTATGTGCCGATGATCTCCGGCCGCGGCCTCGGCCACACCGGCGGCACTCTGGACAAGCTGGATTCGGTGCCTGGCTATCGCACGCAGCCCGACAACGACTTGTTCCGCAAGGTCGTCGCCGATGTCGGCTGCGCCGTGATCGGCCAGACCGCCGATCTCGCGCCCGCCGACAAGCGCCTTTACGGCATCC
>DASZQY010000280.1:0-10131 GCA_035549395.1 Bauldia sp. | reverse complement strand
GGCTTCGTCGGGATTCTCGCCGAACTCGCGTTTGGCGCGGCGCTGGCGAAGCAGATCCCAGTACTGGTCGAGGGCGACGTTGATGGCGCGCAGTCGCGTCTGCTCGGCTTCGGTGAGGCTGCCCTTTTCGTAGAGGTGGTGCTCCTCGTCGGCGAGTTCCTTGATGTGCTTCAGGACGGACTGGTCGGTGGCCATCGCGGTTTCTCCTTGGTCGGGCCTATTCAGGCGCGCTTTGTCAGATCATGGCAAGGCCGCGCGCCCGCCTGGCCGGGAAGGCGGCGTCGATGCGGCCGATTTCGGCTGCGCTGAGGCTGATGTCGCCAGCCGCGGCATTCTCGGCAGCGTGAAGGGGATCCGCGGCCTTGGGGATGGTGAACAGCGCGGGCGAGCGGACCAGGAAGGCGAGCGCCACCTGGCGGGGGGTGGCATGATGCGCGGCCGCGATCTCGGCCAGTGCCTTGCCGCCGGCGCTGCGGGTGGATGGGAAGCCGTCGTGGCCGAACGGGCTGTAGCCGACGACGGCGACGTTGTGTTCAGCGCACCACGGCAGCACCGCGTGCTCGATGCCGCGCTCGTTGAGATGGTAGAGCACCTGGTTGCAGGCGATGCGGTTCGGGCCGGCAATGGCCTCGGCCTCCGCCAGATCGTCGGTGTCGAAGTTGCTGACACCCCATGCGCGGATCTTGCCGGCGGTGCGCAGCTCCTCGAAGGCGGCGATGGTCTCCTCCAGCGGGTGGCGGCCGCGCCAGTGGAGCAGGTAGCAATCGAGCCGGTCGGTCTTTAGCCGGGCGAGCGATTTCTCGCAGGCGGCGATGGTGCCGCTGCGCGAGGCGTTCTGCGGCATGACCTTGGAGACGAGGAAGACGGAATCACGCCGTCCGGCGATAGCTTCCGCCGTGATCTCCTCGGCCTTGCCGGAGCCGTAGAGTTCGGCCGTGTCGATGTGGGTCATGCCCGCGTCGAGACCACGGCGAAGCGCCGCCACCGCCGTCCGGCGGTCGGCCTGTTCGATGTACCAGGTGCCCTGGCCGACTACCGCGACCGGAACGCCGGCCGCGCCGAAGGTTCGCGTCTGCATCTCCTGGTCCCCGTCGCGCTGACGCGCTCCCCGCCTCTTGTTTGTCCCGGTCGGGCCTACGGCCTTTGCGCCTTTTGCTCGGTCCCCGTCGCGCTGACGCGCTCCATGACTCTTGTCCCTCTACATAATGCCGGTTGTGCGGAAAGCATCCTCGGCCGAGCCCCCGGCTTCGATCATGGTGCGCACGGTGTTCTCGCCCTGAACCCGCTCCACCGCCATTGCCACGACGTCGGCGGCCGCCGCTTTCGGGATGATGACGACGCCATCGCGATCGCCGAAGACGATGTCGCCCGGCGATACGGTGACGCCGTTGGCAAAGGTGATCGGCGTGCCGAAATCCACGACCCGCCCGCGTCCTTTCTGGTCCTGCGCGTAGCTGCCGCGCGAGAAGGTCGGAAAGCCGAGCGCCAGTATTTCGGGGGTGTCGCGGTGATAGCCGTCCATGACCGCTCCGGCGGCTTTCAGCATCTGCGCGCGCCGGCTCATCAGCCCGCCCCACAGCGCATAGGTGAGGGAGGAGCCGCCGCACACGTAGACCTCGTCCGTCTGCAGGCTGTCCAGCGCCCGGAACATGAGGCCGAAGGGCGGGACGGCCGCAACGGCCTCGTCAACGTCGGCCTCGAGCACGGGCATCGCCAGGCCTGCCACGACCATATCCGGCGCCAGCGGCCGGATCTCGGCGGGCAGGAACTGGCGGCGAAGCCCGATCTCGTCCATTACATCGCCGGCTACCGCGGTGAACAGGCGCGTCCGCAGCGTAGCGAGGATATCCATGGGCTGCCTCCGGCAAATGGTGCGGCGGCCTTGAACGGGCCGCCATTCCCCTTACCATCAGCCGCCGAATCATGCGTGAAATCGTCTTCGATACCGAAACCACCGGCCTCGACCCGAAATCCGGCGACCGCGTCGTCGAGATCGGCGCGATCGAGCTGATCAACCATATCCCGACCGGGAAGAGCTTCCATCGCTACCTCAACCCCCAGCGGACGATGTCGATCGAGGCCGCGCGCGTGCATGGCCTCGACGATGCGTTCCTCAAGGACAAGCCGCTGTTCGCCGCCATCGCCGACGAGTTCATCGAATTTCTCGGCGACGCCAACCTGATCGCCCACAACGCCGCCTTCGACGTCGCCTTCGTCAACGCCGAGTTCGAGCGCTGCGGCAAGCCGTTGCTCGGCGACGACCGCGTCATCGACACGCTCATCCTGGCGCGGCGAAAGCATCCGGGCTCGCCGGCGTCTCTGGATGCGTTGATGTCGCGCTACCAGATCGACTCTTCGCGCCGCACACTGCATGGCGCGCTGCTCGACGCCGAACTTCTGTCGGAGGTCTACATCGAGCTGATCGGTGGACGGCAGGCGGCGCTGGTGCTGGGCGGCGAGGTCGAGACCGCGCCAACCATAGCCGTCGCCCACGCCGGTCTGGCGATCGGCGGCCGTACCACGCCGCGCGCATTCACGATCAGCCCACAGGAAATGGCGGCCCATGCCGCCGCGGTGGCGGCGCTGGGCGTCAAGGCCATCTGGAACAAGTTCCGCCCGGCCGCTGCCGCGTGAAGGAACCGCGTTCGCCGCGGCGCGTTACGCCTCCGTTCTTCCCGAAGATATAGAGCGTGCCATGAGTCTCGAGCAGGACATTCTCGCGCTGGAGAAGAAGTTCTGGCAGTCGATGATCGACCGCGACGCGGCGGCTGGCGCTGCCATGATTGCAGAGGAAAGCCTCGTCACCGGCGCTCAGGGCGTCGGCAAGATCGACCGCGCGACGTTCGCCAAGATGATGGAGGGCGGCCAGTGGACACTGCACGATTTCGCCTTCAGCGACGTCAAGTTCGTGGAAGTCACCCGGGACGTCGCGGTGATCGCCTACAAGGTGCGCGAAGACCTGACCGTCGATGGACGGCGCTTCACCATGGAGGCTGCCGACGCCTCGACCTGGGTGCGCGACAACGGCACCTGGGTGTGTGCGCTGCATACCGAATCGGTTCTCGGCGACCCCTATGGACGGGATCGCAAGGGATAGCCGACGGCGATAGAGAAGCATCTCCTCTCCCAAAGGGAGAGGGCCATGAGCCTTGGCGAACGGATGTGAGCTTAGGCGAATGGGGTGAGGGGTATGCCCTCTCCGGAGAGGTCATACCCCTCACCCTTCCTCACTAAGCTCGCTGGCGCTCGCCAAGTTCGGAAGCCCTCTCCCTATGGGAGAGGAGGGCGCCTGCTTTGCTGAACACGCCCTATATTCGAAGCGCCGTCCTGCCGGAGTTCCTGCCGCGTGATCCCGTATTCCCTTCTCGATCTTGCCCCCGTCGTTGCCCGCAGCACGCCGGCGGAGGCGCTGGCCAACACGCTGGAGCTGGCGCGCAGCGCTGAACGCTGGGGTTACACCCGCTACTGGCTGGCCGAGCACCACAATGCCGCCGGCATCGCCAGCGCCGCGACGTCGGTGGTGATCGCGGCCGTCGGCGCGGCGACGAAGACGATGCGCATCGGCTCCGGCGGGGTGATGCTGCCCAACCATTCGCCCCTGGTTATCGCCGAGCAGTTCGGCACGCTGGCCAGCCTCTACCCCGGCCGCATCGACCTCGGTCTCGGCCGCGCCCCGGGCACCGACCAGCTGACCGCGCATGCGCTTCGCCGCGACGTCAATGCCGCGGCGGAGAATTTCCCGCGCGACGTGATGGAGCTGCAGTTGCTGCTTGGCGATCCTGTCGAGGGCCAGAGGATCCAGGCGATCCCCGGCAGCGGCACGCACGTGCCGTTATGGATCCTGGGCTCGAGCCTGTTCGGCGCCGAGCTCGCGGCCTATCTCGGGCTGCCGTATTCGTTCGCCTCGCACTTCGCGCCCGATGCGCTGCTGCCGGCACTCAAGATCTACCGCGAGACGTTCCGGCCGGCGGCCGAGGGCGGCAAGCCTTACGCGATGCCGGCGCTGCAGGTCGCCGCTGCCGACAGCGATGCGGAAGCGCGCCGGCTGTTCACCTCCACCCAGCAGACGTTCGTCAACATGCGCCGCGGCACGCGCGGACTGCTGCCGCCGCCGATCGACGATATCGAGACTTACTGGGCGCCGCAGGAGAAGGCGCAGGCCGAGCACATGCTGATGTATGCCGTCGTCGGCGGACCGCAGACCGTGCGGGCCGGGCTGGCGCGGTTCATCGAGCTCACCGCTGCCGACGAGATCATGGTGACCGGTTCGATGTACGATCACGCGGCCCGGCTGCGCTCCTTCGAGATCGTCGCCGAGGCGATGCGGTCGTTGTGACGGTGCGCGATGAAGCTGCCGGTGAACCCGCCCGTGCTGCCGATGCTGGCCAAGCGCATCGATGCGCTGCCGGAAGGCGAGGGCTGGTTCTTCGAGCCGAAGTGGGACGGCTTTCGCGCCATCGTCTTTCGTGACGGCGGCGAGCTGCTGATCCAGAGCCGCGACGCGCGCCCGCTCGACCGCTACTATCCCGAGCTGGTTGCGGCGCTGAAGGCGGGGCTGCCGGAACGCTGCGTGTTAGATAGCGAGATCGTCATCGTCACCGATCGCGGCCTGGACTTCGACCTGCTGCAGATGCGGCTCCACCCGGCTGAATCGCGCGTCAGGAAGCTCGCGGCCGAGACACCGGCCTCCGTCGTCTTCTTCGACCTCATCGCCGACGGCAGGCGGGACTGGCGCGACGCGCCATTTGCCGAACGTCGCGCCGCGCTGGAGAAGATGCTGGGCAAGCCGAAGCCGCCGCTTTACCTGACGCCGACCACCCGCGACCCTGCCCGGGCCGGGGACTGGTTCGCCCGCTTCGAGGGTGCCGGTTTCGATGGCGTCATGGCCAAGCACGAGTCGCTGACGTATCAGCCGAACAAGCGCGCCATGCTCAAGGTCAAGCATGAGCGTGAGGCCGATTGCGTGGTCGCCGGCTTCCGCTGGCACAAGAACGGACGTGACACCGAGGTCGGTTCGCTGCTGCTCGGACTCTACGACGCCGCCGGCGCTCTCCAGCACGTCGGGGTCTGCGCCAGCTTCACGGCGGAGAAGCGGCGCGAGCTCGTGGCCTTCCTGAGGCCGTACCGCGTAAAGGATCTGACCGGCCACCCGTGGGCGGACTGGGCCTCGCTCGAGGAGGGCGACGAACCGCAGCGCCGGCCAGGCGCGGAAAGCCGCTGGAGCCAGGGGAAGGATCTGTCCTGGGTGCCGCTGAAGCCGGAGCTGGTGGTCGAGGTGGTCTACGATCACATGCAGGCCGGGCGCTTTCGCCACACGGCGCAGTTCCGACGCTGGCGGAAGGACAAGGCGCCGGCGGACTGTACTTTCGCTCAGCTCGAAGTGGTCGCGCCGGCAGAGCTCAAGGCGATTTTCGGGAAACGCTAGGACCGCTTCTTCCGCGCCTCGCGCCACTCCCGCGTCGGATCGTCGTCGGGGTCGGGCGTCTCCTGCTGCGGGCGGAGCTTCGGCGGCACGTGCACCAGATTGACGCGGATGCGCGTCCACGTGGAGGAGCGGCCGCGCATGCGGTCGACCAGCACGTCATCGACGGCGAGATGCAGGGCGGCTTCGGCATGGCGCGCCTTCCATCGCTCCAGTCCGGCGAGCGCCGCCGCCTCATCGGGCGAGTTGGCGACGACGATGAGCGGCATCTTCGTGCGCTTGGGCTTTGCGCCGGCCCTGGCGCGCGAGGGACTGACCCGCGGCGGCTCGCGTTCGCCCTTGGCGTAGTTCGGTGGCCACGGCGCGTCGGGCAGGCCCGATGCCTCATCGCGCCCCGCGAGCTCCAGCAGCACGTCGAGCGAGCCGGCGGCGCCGTCGATGCCTGCTCCCGGATCGCCGATCTTCGCCAGCCGCGCCGGCACCGTGGCGACGGTGAAGTCGGCGGGGTCGCAATCGGGCACTTCCTCCCATGCCAGCGGCGTCGAGACGCGCGCGTCGGGTAGCGGGCGCACCGAGTAGGCCGAGCAGGTGGTGCGGTCCTTGGCGTTCTGGTTGTAGTCGAGGAAAACGCCGTGGCGTTCTTCCTTCCACCACTTCGATGACGCGATGCCCGGCATGCGCCGTTCGATCTCGCGCGACAGCGCCAATGCCGCTCGCCTCACGTCGGTGAAGCTCCAGCGCGGATGGATGCGCACGTTGATGTGCATGCCGCGCGAGCCGCTGGTTTTCGGCCAGCCGGTGAGACCGACTTCGGTGAGCAGCGCATGCACTTCCAGGGCGACGCGGCGGATGTTGTCCCACGGCACTCCCGGCGTCGGGTCGAGGTCGATCCTGAGCTCGTCGGGATGGTCGAGGTCGGACGTGCGCACCGCATGCGGATGAAGCTCGATGCAGCCGAGGTTGACGACGTAGGCGAGGCCGGCGGCATCATCGATCACGATCTCCTCGGCGGTGCGCCCCGAGGGAAAGCTGATTATGGCCGTCCTGAGCCACGGCGGCAGGTTCGGTGGCGCGCGCTTCTGGTAGAAGGGCGCGGCGCCGGCGCCATCGACGAAACGCTTGAGCACGAACGGCCGGTCATGAATGCCGATGAGCGCCGCGTCGGCGACGGCAAGATAGTAGTTGACCAGATCGAGCTTGCTGAGGTGCGCCGTGCCCGTGGCGAAGTAAGGCTTGTCGGGATGCGAGATGGCAACCTCGCGTCCGGCGACGGTGAGTACGGTTGAGTCCGCGGCGCGCGGCATGGACATTCCCTTAGCCGCAAATGGGAGAAAGCAGCTAGTGAGAAGCGCACGCCGCGCGCCGGGTTCCGCCGTTCATTCGCCAGCGCCGGGCGTTGCGCATTGCGTGGCCGGCGATGCCGGCCGTGGAGAGAAGCTGGCGAGAAAGACGCGGGCCGGCACGCCGGCGATCTCCATGGCGAGCTTGCGGCGGATGGCGGCGGAGTAGCCCGCGGCGCCGTAGACCGGCATGACGAAGGAGCCGGCCCCGCCGATGACGCAATCGGTATAGTAGGCGTCGAGATCGATGTCGTCGCGATCCGTCAGGTAGGCGAAAGGACCGCCGGTGTCGGGCTCCGGCAGCGGCAGCCCGTTGATGGTGATGCCCCTGGCGACGAGGGTGTCGCGCGCCACGGCGACCGGCGGGCCGGAATTATTCGGACCGTCGCCCGAGATGTCGACCGCCAGCCGCGTCGCCTCTACGCCGCTCAACGCCAGCAGCCGCGCGGCATACAGGAGGCCGGCGGAAATCGAGGTCTGGTAGCCGCGCTCGCCCGGCGCCGCGGCCAACCGATCGGCGAAGTCGTTGGCGTCGTCGGCATTGGCGATGATCGTCCACGGCACCACGGTCCATTGTTCATGGACACCCGCCCATTCGACATAGGTGACCGCGATCCGTCCGATTGGACCCGATGCGATGCTCGCGGCGATCTCCGCGTTGCGGAAGGCGGCAACGAAGCCGCTGCGCTGCGCGGATAGCGCGCCGCTCATCGAGCCCGAGACATCGGCGGCGAGCACCAGCGCGACATCGACGGGCGGCGGCGTGGCTGCCGCACGGCCGGCAAGAAGCGTGACCAGCGACAAGGCGAGGAAGGTGGTTCGCATCGCAGCCCCCTGAAAAAGAGACGCGCACTCCCTCCCGGCGAGGAGCCGAAGCAAATCCCGCGCCGGTTACGTGACAACCGTGATGAAAGGCGCTAGCGGCCGGTGTGCGGGCCGATCTCGGCCGCGACTTCGGTGACTTTGTCGGCCGGGAAGCCGCCCTCGCGCGCGTGGCGGTAGATGGCGTCGGCGCTTTCCGCGTCGTGGATGCAATAGAGCTTGTCGCCGGCCACGTAAGTGGTGACCCATGTGTAGGGCTCGCCGAGCCCCGCAACCACAGCATTGGATTTGGCGGAAATGGCGCGAAGTTCGTCCGGCGAGAGATTGCTGGCGCCGGGCACGTTCCGTTCGATCACGAATTTCGGCATGAGTTCCTCCTTCGCCTGCAGCGCTGGCGCGGACGACAAGAATCGGCTATAAATCTTGCATGTACCGGTACAAATTATTTTAGGAGATGATTTGTACCGGTCTAAAGTGAAGAATACACTGTTCGGTTACGGCGTCAACCGCAAAAATAGACCGGTTCAAACAAGTATGAGAGCCAAGGAGAAGTTCCCGGCAGAAGCGGCGAAGGTAACCCTTTCGCACGTTGCCGCCGCGGCGCGCGTTTCAAAGGCGACCGCCTCCAACGTGTTCAGCCGGCCGGAACGCGTGCGCGATTCGCTGCGTCAGCGGGTCGAGGAGGCGGCCCGTCTGCTCGGATACGCCGGACCCGACCCGAAGGGGCGCCTGCTCAGCTCCGGCAAGGTCAACGCGATTGGGGTCGTGCCGCCCGCCGCCTTCGGCATCTCGCTTTTCTTCAAGGACCCCTACACCCAGCTCTTCCTCGCCGGTGTTTCAGAGGTCTGCGAGGAGCATGGCGTCGGCCTTTCGCTGGTGTCAGGCCGCGACGATCAGGCCGCCTGGGGTATCCGGACCGCGCTTGTCGACGGCTTCATTCTGAACGACGTCGGGCAGGTCGACTTCATCGCGCCGGCCAGGCGGGCGCACATGCCCATCGTCGTCATGGGCCCCGACGGTGGGCCGCACGCCAGTTCCGTGAGCGTCACCGGGGAAGCATCCATGCGCCAGCTCACGGAGTACCTGCTCGGGCTTGGCCATCGCCGCTTCCTTATCGCCGTGGCCCTCAACGAATTCCGTCCGCCGGTATTTCATCCTGCCGGACGAAATCGCACCCTGGTCGCGCCGATTGCGGTGCCCGAACGCTTTGCCGGTGTTGCAGCCGCGCTTGACGCCGCGGGACTGTCGCTGGATGCCATGCCGATCGTCGAGGCGTGCGGCACGCCCGAGGAGGAAGCGGCCTTTGGCAACGGCGTCGATCTGCTGCTCGACAACCTTGGCGACGCCACCGCTGTCATTGCCCTCAACGACAAGCTGGCCCTGGCAATCCTGGATCGCGCCCCCAGACGCGGCCTCTCCGTCCCCCGCGATTTTTCGGTGACCGGGTTCGACGGCGTCGCCGAATCGGCGATCTCGAACCCGCCGCTGACGACTGCGGTCCAGCCGGTGAAGGAGGTCGGCGCCACGGCGGCGCGGCTGCTGCTGGAAGGCGGCCCGCCGCGCCACGTCACCCTGCCGGTGGAGCTCGCGATACGCGGTTCGACCGGGCCAGCGCGGCACCACTGAGAGGCCACGGGCGCTCGCGAGTTGGGGCGACAGCAAATTCCGCGAATCGCGCACGGACTCGGAACGCTTCTGGAGTCAAGCAGCTAGATTGACAGGGGAGCGTTTGCGACTACATTTGCGGTGTACCCGCTGGCAGCGTGCTGCTAGCTCAAAGGCCGCTCTGAGGCTTTGCCTCGGCGGCCTTTGTTGTATGGGGGGAGAAGATGCGTGTCCGCGTTTTCGTGGACGGCTTCAACTTGTACTATCGGGCCTTGAAGGGAACGCCGTATCGCTGGCTCGATATTGTATCGCTTGCGCGACGAATGCTGGAAGCAGACGACACCGTCGAACACGTCCGCTACTTCACGGCGCGCGTCAAGGCGCGTGCCACCGATCCTGACGCACCGCGTCGCCAGCAGATTTATCTCTCCGCCCTGGCAACCTTGCCAAATGTCACCTGCCACTTCGGTCGGTTTCTAGCAAAGACAAAGATGCGGCCGCTCGCCGATAACCCCGACAGATTCGTTAATGTCCTCGATAGCGAAGAAAAGGGGTCGGACGTCAATCTCGCCGTACATCTCGTTAACGACGGCTGGAGAGGCCTGTACGATTTGGCGTTAGTGCTGTCGCAGGACACAGACCTCGCCGAAGCGATGCGCATCGTCAGGGATGAGCTGAACCTCAGAGTGGGTTTGATCTGGCTAGACGGTCGCAGACCCAACCCTAACCTAGCCGACGTCGCTTCGTTTGTCCGCCACATAGCAAACGCAGACCTGGGTGCGGCTCAGTTTCCTGATCTGATCACGCGGCCGGATGGTTCGCGGCTTTCCAAGCCAACTAGCTGGTAGGCTACCCCAGCAGCCGTCCCACTACCTTCGCCGTGTAATCGACCATCGGCACGACGCGCGCATAGTTGAGGCGGGTCGGGCCGATGACGCCGAG
>DASZQY010000279.1:0-12144 GCA_035549395.1 Bauldia sp. | reverse complement strand
ACCGCCGACAGCAGGCCGGTGAGCACGCCGGAAATGGAGGTCAGCATGGACGCCACCTGCGCCATGTCCTGGACCGAGAAGTTGTCGGTGCCGTTCGGCCCGACGCCGCGCCGCTCGCGCAAGAGATCGGTGATGCTCGCCGAGACGTCGCTGGTCGTGTAGCCGGGATCGACCGAGATATACATGAGCGTGATGTCGGGATGGCCGACGATGCGCCGCTGCACGGCCTTGAGCGGCATGACGATGAGATCGTCCTGGTCCTGGCCGAAGCCGGAATTGCCCTTGGTCTGCAGAACGCCGATCACGCGGCAGGGGATGTTCTTCAGGCGGATTGTCTCGCCGACCGGATCGCTGCCCTCGAACAGCGCCTGGCTGGTGCTGCTGCCGAGCACGCACACCGCGGACCCTGCCTGTATTTCGCTGTCGGTGAACAGGCGGCCCTCGGCGACATCCCAATCACGCGCGGTGAAATAGCGGTTGTCGGTGCCGGTGACCTGCTGGGCGTGGTTCACGTTGCCGTAGATCGACGTCACGCTGCGCGTCAGCATCGGGGCGGCGACCACCACCCCCGACACCTGCTGCTCGATCGCGGTGACATCGGCATCGGTGAAATTGCGCGTATCGGCGGTGGCGCTGGCCGGACCGAAGCCGGCCTGCCCCGGCCGCACCATCAGGATGTTGGAGCCGAGCGACGCGACGCTTTGCGTTACCGAGGCCGTCGTCCCCTCGCCCAGCGTCACCATGACGATGACCGCGGCGACACCGATGACGACGCCGAGCACCGTCAGGATCGAGCGCATGACGTTGCGCCGGATCGTGCGGATCGACAACTTGATCGTCTCGTAGAGCATCAGGCGGCCTCCGCCTTCGGCCCGTCGGCAACGATGCGTCCGTCGCGGAAATGAATGATGCGTTCCGCGTACTCCGCCATGTCCGGCTCGTGCGTCACCATGACGATGGTGATGCCCTCGCTGCGGTTGAGCTCGACCAGGAGGTTCATGACGTCGTTGCTGGTCGCGGTGTCGAGATTGCCGGTCGGCTCGTCGGCCAGCATCACCTGCGGCCGCGCGGCGATGGCGCGGGCGATTGCCACGCGCTGCTGCTGGCCGCCCGACAGCTCGTTGGGGTCGTGCGTGGCGCGCTCGGCGAGGCCGACCTTGGCCAGCGCCGCCAGCGCCAGCTGGCGCCGCTCGGCGGCCGCAACACCGCGGTAGATCAGCGGCATCTCCACGTTCTCCACCGCCGACGTGCGCGGCAGCAGGTTGAACCCCTGGAAGACGAAGCCGAGATAGTAGCGCCTCAGCATCGCCCGCTGGTCGCGGTCGAACTTGCCGACATCGAGGCCCATGAAGTCGTAAACGCCCTCGGTCGGCGTATCGAGACAGCCGAGAATGTTCATCGCCGTCGACTTGCCGGAACCGGACGGGCCCATCACGGCGACAAACTCGCCGCGATTGATCGTGAGATCGATACCCCTCAGCGCCAGCACGGCGGCGTCGCCGCTGCCGTAGCGCTTGGTCACGCCGCGAAACTGGATGAGCGGGGCGGTCACGTCAGCTTCCCGCGGTGGCGCTGCGCGATCCCGTGATGACCTGATCGCCTTCCTTGAGATCGCCGCTGGCGATGACCGTGTGCGTGCCGTCGGTGACGCCCGTGGTCACGCGCACCGCCACCGGGCTGCCGTCGCGCAGCACCCACAGCGTATGTTCGCTCGCCGCGGCGGCCGTCGGCGTGATGGTCGTGCGGTTGCGGTTGCCGCCGGGACCCGACGGCAGCAGAAGCCCGAGCAGCCCGCCGCCACGCGGCCGGCTCGCCGTGTTCTGCTCGCGCACCGGCGGCGTGTAGCGCAGCGCGCCGTTCGGCACGAGCAGCGCATCCTTGACCTGATCGACCGTGATGTCGGCCGTCGCCGTCATGCCGGGGCGCAGCGTCAGGTCGCTGTTGTCGACGGTGAGCACCGCCGTGTAGGTGGTGACGCCTTCCACCGTTACCGGCGAGTAGCGCACCTGCGAGATGGTCGCCGGGAACTTGCGGTCGGCATACGCTTCGACCGTGAAGGTCGCGGTGTCGCCTTCCTTGACCTTGCCGACATCGGCTTCGTCGACGGCGACCTGCAGCTCCATCTTGGTGAGGTCCTGCGCCAGCGTGAACAGGACGGGTGCCTGCAGCGACGACGCCACCGTCTGTCCGACCTCGACGTCGCGCGACAGCACGATGCCGTCGACCGGCGAGACGATGGTCGCCTTGGTCAGGTCGGACTGGGCGATGTCGAGATTGGCTTTGGCGATGTCGAGATTGGCATTGGCACTGGTCAGCGCCGCAGCCGCGCGGTCGGCGTCGGCCTTGGCCGCGTCGAGCGTCTCGGTCGAGGCGAGCGACTGACTGGCGAGCTTCTGCTGGCGCCCCAGCGCGGCGCTCGTCTGTTCGACGGTGGCCTGCGCCTGCTGCACGTCGGCCTGCCGCGCCTCCAGCGTCGCCTTGGAAAGCGACACGTTCGAATTGAGCTTGTCGGTGTCGAGCGTGGCCAGCGTCGATCCCTGGGTGACGCGATCGTTGAAGTCGGCGTTGACCGACGCGATCGTGCCGGAAAGCTCACTCGAGATGTCGACCTGGTCGGTCGGCTCGACGGTGCCGGTCGCGGTGACCGTGACCGTGAGGTCGCCGCGCGTCACCGGTGCGGTGACGTAGGTCACTGCGGCCGTGCGGGTGCTGGAGGCATGCCAGTACCAGAAGCCGCCGACGGCGACGATGGCGACGACGGCCACCAGCAGCCAGCGCCGCAGGCGCCGCGCTGGCGCGCCGGTGTTCAGGACTTTGGCGATGTCGGCCGGGGTTTCGACCACCGGCCCGCTGTCGGGCGATTTCTGGAGCATAACCGTCACATAGGAACTCAGCCACGCTTTCACACGCGTGAACGCCGGTCATCCTACGGTGGCGGCGGCCGAAATCGTTGATTTAGGCCAAGAACCCCGTGAGGTCGGCGGCGAGGGTGCCGAGCCCGAACACCAGCATCAGACCGCCGGCAAGGTCGGCGAGGCCGCGCTTTTCGCCACCGGCGGCCTCCGCCGTCTGCCGCGCCGCGCGCCAGTAGAGCCACGAACCGGCGAGCACCAGCACCAGCTCGACCGCGGCCGAAACGGTCGGGTAGCGCCACAGCCCGAACCCGAGCGTCGGCAGGTTGCCGACGTTGCCGATCAGGATGGGCAGGTCGCCGCGATGGACGATGAGATCGAGGATCCAGTGCGAGAAGGCGACGAGCCCCAGCACCCAGCCGGCGCGATCGCCCCAGAAGCGGCGTGCCGCGAAGCCGAAGATCAGCGAGAGCACGACCGCGCCGAACAGCGAATGCGTGTAGTTGGCGTGGATGATGCTCGCGCCGTAAGGGCCAGTGGCGTCGGGCGCCGGCTCGATCGTCTCGATGCCGGCGAGGAACAGCGGCACGAACACCACGTCGAGCCACGCGGTCGCGAGCATCAGCGCCCACAGCGGCACCGCCGGCTCCTTCGCTTTGACGCCGGCGGCGAGCCCGAAGTGACCGGCGATCACTTGCCGCCTCCGCCGGACCGCGGCCATGGCAGGCGCGCGTCGATAGCGCCGAGCACCACGATGAACAGGACAAGCTCGATCAGATAGGACAAGCGCGCCTCCCCTAGCCTATGTGCCCATCCCTGAGGCGGCCGAGCGTGGCGTTGAACTCGGCGCCGAAGATCATGAGCAGCGCGATGACATAAAGGAAGAAGATCGCCGTCACCACCCCCGCCAGGCCGGCATAGGTCGCGGCGTAGTTGGCGAAGCTCCGGAGATAGATCGCAAACACCCAGCCCGAGATCAGCCACGCGACCAGGGTGCCCGCGATCCCCGGCCACAGCAGCGTCCAGTGCGGGCGCCCGGCGGGGAGCCACAGGTGGGCGCCGGTGAGCGCCGCCACGACCAGCACGCTGGTGATGACGACGCCGGCCAGCGCCAGCTCGGCCGCATGCGCCTCCAGTATCGGCACCGAGGCGAGATAGACGCCGAGCGCCGCGATGAACAGCACCACGACGGTGCCGATCAGCACGAAGATCAGACTCTGTGCCCGGCGGAAGAAGATCGAGCGGCGGTCGACTACGCGATAGGCGCGGTTGAGCGCGGTGCGTGCCGCCTCGACGCCGTTGGAGGCGAGATAGGCCGCGACGACGGCCGAGATGGTGAGCAGGTTGCCATGGATGGGCACCAGCACGCGGTGCACCTCCGCCGCGATCGGGCTGGCGACCTCCGCCGGCCACGCGGCAAAGACCAGCGTGGCGACGCGGTCGGCCAGCGTGGACTCTCCCAGCGTGCCCGCGAACGCGGCCACGAAGATGAGGAACGGAAACAGCGCCATGAGGGCGGAAAGCGCGACGTGGCTCGCCATCGCCCAGCCGTCGTCGGCGTTGAAATGATTGAAGGCGTCCCAGAACACCGCCCACGATTTGTGCAGGAGCCGCCGGTCGCCGGCCTTCATCGGACTGAAGCCTTCCATTTTCGCCGGAAGGCCCGGCGATTCGCGCCCGAGGCTACGCAGGGCGGGGCGGCGAGGAAACCCCTTGCCTCGCGACACCGAGATTTGCCAAGGTTCCGCCGCGGCACGGACGACAGGTAGGACCGCTACGGCCCGCTCAATCCTCATTACAGGCTGCTCATCCGGCATCGGCTACACATGCGCCAGCGCGCTTCGCGGGCGCGGCTGGCGCGTCTTCGCCGCCTGCCGCAGGCAGGTCGATTGTGACCGCCTCTCCGCCGAAGGATTCGAGAGCGTGCGACTGGACTATGCCGAGCCGGCGACGATCGCCGCGGCCGTCGCGCACGTTCTCGAGGCGACCGGCGGCACCCTGGACGCCCTTTTCAACAACGGCGCCTACAGCCACCCGGGCGCGGTCGAGGACGTCTCGCCCGAGCACCTGCGTGCGGTCCTCGAGACGAACGTCGTAGGCTGGTACGATCTGACCCGCCGCGTCCTCCCCGCCATGCGCCGGCAGGGGCACGGCCGCATCGTCAATTGCTCGTCGGTGCTGGGCTTCGTCGCGGTGCGCTTCACCGGCGCCTACGCCGCCTCGAAATACGCGGTCGAGGGCTGGAGCGACGCGCTGCGGCTGGAACTCCGTGGCACCGGCATTTTCGTCTCCATCATCCAGCCCGGCCCGATCAAGAGCCGCATGAGCGCCAACGCCGGGCTGCGCTTCCTCGAAACCATCGATGTGCGCAACTCGCGTTTCCGCGAGGCTTACGCGCGCGAGATTTCGCGCCTTTCCGGCACCGGCCGCGGCTCGGCCTTCCGCATGGGTCCGGAGGCCATCGTCCCACCCCTGATCCATGCGCTGGAAAGTCCCTCGCCCCGCGCCCGCTACCGCGTGACGCTGCCCTCGCGGGTCGGGGCATGGCTGAAACGACTCCTGCCGACGAGCGCGCTGGACAGCCTGCTCATACGTCAGCGCTGACGGCTAGCCCGACCGCGCCACGCCAAGTCCGCCGTCGGCGAACACCGTCTGCCCGGTGACGTAGCTGGCTTCGTCCGAGGCCAGGAACGCGATCACGCTCGCGATCTCCGACGGCTCGGCGACACGGCCGAGCGGCACCGGCTCCTCCGCCTGGCGCCGCACCGCCGGATCGGCGAAACGCGCGTTCATCGGCGTCATGATCGCGCCCGGCCCGACCGCGTTGACGCGGATGTTGTCGCGGCCGTAGCGCTTGGCAAGCGCCCGGGTCATTCCGGTAAGACCGGCCTTCGACATGATGTAGGCGATCGCGTCGTCGTCTATCGGCACCTCCGCCTGGATGGAGGAGGTCGTGACGATGACGCCCGGCCGGGCGGTATCGAGAAAGTGCTGAATGGCAGCCTGCGCGCACAGGAAGGCGCCGCGCAGGTTCACCGCCATCACCTTGTCGTAGTCTGCAATCGCCGCCTCGTGTGGCTGATGGGTGATCTTGATCCCGGCGTTGTTGACCAGGACATCGAGGCGATCGAACGCCTGGACGACCCCGGCGAACAGGGAATCGACCGCGTCCTCATCGGAAACGTCGGCCGGCGCCAGCACGTGGCCGCCCTCGGGAAATATCTCGGTGAGGCGCTCGACGAGAGCTTCGGCCGGCTCTGGGTCGCCGAAGTAGTTGACGGCAACGCTGGCGCCCTCCTCCGCGAAGCGGATGGCCGCCGCGCGACCGATGCCGGTCGCCGCTCCGGTTATCAGAACCCGCCTGCCCTTCAACCCGCGCATGCGACCCTCCTTGGCCGACGATGCGCGATCGCGGCCGAAACGGCAAGACGACGGGCGCGAATGTGTCTATATGAGCGTCAGGGCGTCCCTCCTTCCGGTCGCAGCCGATGAAATCGAACTTCCTTGAATATGTAGCCCCGTTTGCCGTCGCCGCCGTCGCGGTCGTGCTCATCCTTGGCCTGATCAACATGATGCGCGGCGGGCCGGCCACGCGCTCACAGAAGCTGATGCGCCTGCGCGTCCTGCTTCAGTTTCTTGCCGTCGTGATCGGCATGGCCGCGCTCTACCTGAGCGAACGCTAGGCAGCCGCCGATGGTCGTCCTGAACCGCATCTACACGCGGACCGGTGACGACGGGACGAGCGCGCTCGCCACCGGCGAGCGGCGCCAGAAATCGGACCTGCGTTTCTCCGCGATCGGCACCATCGACGAGACCAATGCCACCATCGGCCTCGCCCGCCTGCACCGCGAGGCGCTCGGCCAGATCGACGGCATGCTGGCGGCGGCGCAGAACGATCTGTTCGATCTCGGCGCCGATCTGGCAACGCCGGAAAAGGCCGGCGGACGCGAGCGGCTGCGCATCACGGCCACCCAGGTCGAGCACCTCGAAGGCAACATCGACAGCCTCAACGCGCGGCTTCAGCCGCTGACTTCGTTCGTGCTGCCGGGCGGAACGCCCAGCGCGGCGGCGCTGCATTTTGCACGCACCGTCGCCCGCCGCGCCGAGCGTCTGATCGTCGAGCTCGCCGCCCGCGAAGTGGTGAACCCGGAGGCCGTTCACTACATCAATCGCCTGTCGGATTTTCTTTTCGTCGCCGCGCGCGCCGTGAACGACAGCGGCGCCGCCGACGTGCTCTGGATCCCCGGCAAGAACCGCTGAGCCGCCGTGGCCTTCATTCCGATCTACGACACGAACCCGCTCCGCAACATCCGCCACCCGTGGGTGACGTGGGGGTTCATCGCCGCCAACGTGCTGATCTACTTTGTCTACCAGCACGGCACTTTCACCGGAGAGTCCTCGCAGGCCTCCGCCTACGACTTTGGCCTGATACCGGCCCTGCTCAACGGCGAGACGCGCCCCGACGATATCGCGCAGGTGCCCGACCTCCTCACGCTGGTGAGCTACTCCTTCCTCCATGCCGACATCTGGCATCTCGCCGGCAACATGGTGTTCCTCTGGGTCTTCGCCGACAACGTCGAGGATGCGGTCGGCCATTTCCGTTTCTTCTTTTTCTACCTCGCCTGCGCCGCCCTCTCCGGCTACGCCTTCGTGCTTTCCGACCCGGGTTCGGAATCGCCGTTGATCGGCGCTTCCGGCGCCGTGTCCGGCATGATCGCCGCCTATTTGCTGCTCTATCCGCGCGTGAAGGTGTGGATCCTCGTCCTGCTCCGCCTGCCGCTCAGGCTGCGCGTCGAGTGGGTGCTGGGCTTCTGGATCTTCCTGCAGGTGCTCTCCGCCTTTTCCGGCGAAGAGACCGACGTTGCCTGGTGGGCGCATCTCGGCGGGCTGGCGGCCGGCGCTCTCCTGATCCTTGTTCTGCGCCTGCC
This sequence comes from Bauldia sp., assembly GCA_035549395.1. GTDB lineage: Bacteria > Pseudomonadota > Alphaproteobacteria > Rhizobiales > Kaistiaceae > DASZQY01. The sequence continues at coordinate 4,364 of DASZQY010000279.1, read as the reverse complement.
CGGCGTGCCGCTGTTCGCCAAGGCATTGCCCGACGACCATCCCCTGTTCGGACGACGCACGGCGCCCGAACCTGCACCGATTCCCGCCGCGTCGCTGCCGCCGCCTCCCGACGCCGGCCAGCACCCCGGAGACAACCGGGGGCCGTGGGAATGAAGACGCCCGCCGCGGTGAAAACCCACGAGGACGATGCGGGCGGGCGCTGCCGCGTCAACGACGCCGGCAGCGGCGCGGACTGCGGGCACGTGCGCTTTGACGCCGGGGCAAGGGTCGCAGTAAAGCATTTTCCATGAACACCGATATTCACAGGGTTGGCATCGTTGGCGCTGGCCAAATGGGCAGCGGCATCGCCGAGGTATGCGCGCTCGCCGGCTACGACGTTAAGCTGAACGACGTCGGCGCCGAGCGCGTCAAGACCGCGCTGGCCAGCATCGAATCCCATCTGCAGAAGCAGGTTTCCGGCGGCAAGCTTACCGAGGCGGAGCTGAGGAAGGCCCTCGGCCATCTCAGCGCCGCGCCGAACTATGACGCTTTTTCCGACGCCGATCTGGTGATCGAGGCCGCGGTCGAGGACGAGGCCGTCAAGCGCCAGATCCTGCGCCACGTTTCCGGCTCGCTGAAGCCTGACGCGATTCTGGCGACGAACACGTCCTCGATTTCGATCACGCGGCTTGCCGCCGCCACTGACCGCCCCGAAAAATTCATCGGCATCCACTTCATGAATCCGGTGCCGCGCATGGAGCTGGTCGAGATCATCCGCGGCATCGCCACCGCCGACGCCACCTTTGCCACGGCCAGGGAATTCACCACGCGCCTCGGCAAGACCGCAACGCTGGCCGAGGATTTCCCGGCGTTCATCGTCAACCGCATCCTGCTGCCGATGATCAACGAGGCGATCTACGCCCTGCACGAAGGCGTCGGCACGGTCGACGCCATCGACACCGCCATGCGGCTCGGCGCGCACCATCCGATGGGGCCGCTGCAGCTCGCCGATTTCATCGGCCTCGACACCTGCCTGTCGATCATGCAGGTGCTGCACGAGGGCCTGGCCGACTCGAAATACCGGCCCTGTCCGTTGCTGGTGAAGTACGTCGAAGCCGGCTGGCTCGGCCGCAAGTCGGGTCGCGGCTTCTACGACTACCGCGGCGAGAAGCCGGTTCCGACCCGCTAGGGTTAAGCGATGGTTGCGGTGCCGGCGCGGAAACTGCCGGTTCGCGGCACCGCTTCGTAACAGAAACAGATCAAACTCTTAGCAGTTTGGACAGGTCGCACCGATCTCATCGGCGCGGCGGGATGCTTCTTTGGTCTCATGACACTCGACACCACGACCCTCACCATCGCCGGTGGCTTCGTTGCCTTCATGGCGGGCCTCCTGCTCGCCGGCGCGTGGACGCAGATACCGCGCGCGCCGGCGCTGGCGTGGTGGGCGATTGCCGGCTTCCTGAACGCCTTCGGGATCGTGGCGCTCGCAGTCGGCACCGCCGGCCTGGCCAATGTCCGCCCGATCGGCGTCGAACTGCTGGTTGTCAGCCCCGCCATCGCCTGGGCGGGCCTGCGGCGTTTCAACGGGCGGCCGATATCGGTGTCGGCGGTCGTGGCGGGCGTTGCGGCGTGGGTTGCGGTCGATCTGCTCGTGCCGCCTGCGCGCCACGCGCTGGCGGGCGCGTTCAGCTTCGTCCCCGAGGTGATCTACCTCATCGCGTCCGCCTACGAGCTCTGGCGCGGCCGCGACGAGCAGCTTCGCGGCCGCTACGGCCTGCTCGCCGTCATGCTGCTCCACGCCGCCACCCTGGCCGGCGGCGTGGTCGACACGCTGAACGGCGTGATGGCCGAAACGCACCTCCCGGTCCTCGATTCCTGGTTCGGCATCATCAACTTCGAAAGCCTGTTCTATTCCATGGCCAGTGCCGTTTTCATGGTGCTGCTGACCAAGGAGCGCAGCGAGCGCGACTATAAGGTCGCGGCACGCGAGGACGCGCTGACCGGAATCGCCAATCGCCGCGCGCTGCTCGAAAACGGCGAGCGGCTGCTCAGGCGCTGCAAGGTCGAGGGGCGTTCGCTCTCGCTGATCATGTTCGACCTCGATCACTTCAAGTGGGTGAACGACACTTTCGGACACGCTTCCGGGGATGGCGTGCTGCGCGCCTTTGCGGCGACGGTGCAATCGGCTCTGCGCCCCGCCGACCTGTTCGGCCGCTACGGCGGCGAGGAGTTCGTCGCCATTCTGCCCGGTGCAACGGCGGAGGCGGCGGTCGTCATCGCCGAGCGCGTGCGCAACAGCTTTGCCCAGCTTTCCATTCTCGCCAGCGAGCACCAGATGCACGCCACCGTGAGCGCCGGCGTCGCCGGCGCGACCTCCTCGGCCCAGACGCTGGAGGCGATCATCCGCGTTGCCGACGCCGCGCTCTACCGCGCCAAGGAGCTCGGCCGAAACCGCGTCGAGCGCCAGGAGACGGCCGTGCGCCCGGCCGCCGCGGTCGAGGATATCCGCGTCGCCTGACGGTGCGGACAGCCTTAACGAAGGGTTGCCGCAATCTCTCTCTTTTCACGCGAACCGCTAACGTGACGTCAGCGCGCCGCCGATAAGGTGCCGGCTTGAGAGGGCGGCTCACCCGCCGGGCGCTATACGCATGACATTGTCTCTTTCCATCGACCTCCCAACTCTGATGATCGCGGGAAGCTTCGTTTCCGCGGTGAGCGGCATCTTTCTGGTCTTCGCCTGGCTGCAGACGGACCGTGCCCGCGGCATGCTGTGGTGGGCCGCGGCCGATCTCGTGCTGGCCGCCGCCGTGCCGCTCATGGCCTCGCCGGGCGCGCAGCCCGGCGATCCCGCCGTGGTTGTCGCGATAAGCCTGCTCAACGTCAGTCCGGCACTGATCTGGGCCTCGGCCCGCGCCGTCAACCGCCGCCGCGTCGACGTTGCCTTTGTCGGCGCCGGCGCTCTGCTGTGGCTGGTCGCCTTCGCCATGCCGAACTTCCGCGAGGAGCCGCGCTTCCAGGTCGCCCTCAACCTCATGATCGTGTCGGTTTTCCTCTATGCCGGCACTTACGAGTTCTGGCGCGGCCGCATCGAGAAGCTGACCAGCCGCTGGCCGCTGATCGTGCTCCTTTTCCTGCACGCCAGCTTCTCGGCGGCGGGTGCGATCGCAGCCGTCACTGGCGACCTGGCGCCGAGCAGCCTGGCCGTGCTCTACGGCTGGTTCGGCTTCGTCCACCTCGAGACGCTGGCGTTCGTCGTCGGCACCTCGATCTTCACCGTCGCGATGGCGCGCGAGCGTAACGAGATCCAGCACAAGATCGCCGCCAATACCGACGCCCTCACCGGCGTCGCCACCCGCCGCGCCTTCTACGATCGCGGCGAGGCGTTGATCGCCAACGGCACGCAGCAGCAGTCGCCGCTCGCCATCATTCTTTTCGACCTCGATGGATTCAAGTCGATCAACGACACCTTCGGTCATGGCCACGGCGACGAGGTGCTGCGCCTGTTCGGCAGCGCCGCCCTGAAGACGCTGCGCTCCTCCGACCTTATCGGCCGCGTCGGCGGCGAAGAGTTCGGCGCGCTCCTCCCCGGCGCCAGCGTCGGCGCGGCATACGTCGCCGCCGAGCGCATCCGCACCGCCTTCGCCGAAGCCTGCAGCCACTACGGCACCGGCGCCATCCGTGCCACCGTCAGCGCCGGCATCGCCGAGGCCCAGAACGGCTCGACGCTGGACACGCTCGTCCAGGCCGCCGACCTTGCCCTCTACCGCGCCAAGCTCCAGGGCCGCAACCGTGTCGAAGTGGCCGAGCGCTCGGATGCCGGCAAGGACGACGCCGACGCGACCCTGAAGGTCGCCTGACCGGCAATCAGCCGCTGGCGGTCGCCGCCGGGATGGCGGCGCTGATCAGCGCCTTGGCGTCGTCGCTGTCCCAGGCCGCCGGGCCCTCCATGATCCCGATCCGGCAGCCCTTGGCGTCGACGAGCAGCGTCGTCGGCAAACCGATGGTCAGCCCGCGCTTCTTGAGGTTGGTGAACACGCCGAGTTTGGGATCGGAGTAGAAGGCCAGCTTCGTCACACCGATATCGGCGAGAAACTGCTTGGCGTTCTCGGGCTTGGTCACATCCATGTTGATCGCTGCGACCGCGAAATCCTTGCCGCCCCGCGCCGCTTCCAGGCGGTCGAGCGCCGGCATCTCCGACCGGCAGGGCACGCACCATGTCGCCCACAGGTTGACCAGCGTGACCTTGCCGCCGAGCGCCGAGAGTGTCGTCGCCTCGCCGTCCGGGGCCAGAAACGCAAGGTCGCCGAAGGCTTCCGGCTTGCTCGCCACCGGGAATGCCGCCACCACGCCCATGGCCAGCGGCGCGATCCGCTTGGCCCTGGCG
>DASZQY010000278.1:0-2421 GCA_035549395.1 Bauldia sp. | reverse complement strand
TCGGCCAGGACTTCGTCAAGGACGGCGACCCGGTCGAAGCGGTAGCCGCCTCCGCCGCTCCCACCACCAACGCGCCGCCGCCGACATGATGCGCCGTATCGTCGATATCGCCGTCAGCCACGCCCGGCTGACCATCGCGATCCTCATCTTCCTGCTCGTCGCGGGTGCTGCCTCCTATGTCAGCATTCCGAAGGAATCGCAGCCGGACGTCCAGATTCCGTACATCTACGTCCAGCTTTCCGAGCGTGGCATCTCGCCGGAAGATGCCGAGCGGCTGCTGCTTCAGCCGATGGAGACGTCGCTCAAGACGGTCACCAGCGTGAAGACCATGCGCTCGGCCGCCTTCGAAGGCGGCGGTTACGTGCTGCTCGAGTTCGACGCCGGCTTCAACTCCGACGTCGCGCTGCAGGACGTGCGCGCCAAGGTCGATGACGCCAAGCCAAATCTCCCGGCCGATGCCAACGAGCCGGGCGTCTATGAGGTCAGCCTCGACCTGTTCCCGGTGATCAGCGTGGCGCTGACCGGCGGCATCTCGGAGCGCTCGCTGGACAAGATCGCGCGCGACCTGCAGACCTCGATTGAGCAGGCGCCCGGCGTCTTGTCGGCGACGCTCCAGGGCACGCGCGACGAAGTGGTGGAAATCATTGCCGAGCCGATGCTGCTCAAGAGCTACGGCGTCGATCTCACCCAGTTCGCGGCCGCGGCCGCGCAGAGCAACAGCCTCGTCGCTGCCGGCGATCTCGAAGGCTCGCAGGGCAGCTTCGGCGTCAAGGTGCCGGCGCTCATCGAGACACCCGAGGACGTGCTCAACATTCCGGTGGCGGCTTCCAAGGCCGCCTCCGTGACCCTCGGCGACGTCGCGACGATCCTGCCGACGTTCAAGGACGCGACGACCATCTCGCGCATCGACGGCCAGCCGGCGGTGGTCATCGACGTTGCCAAGCGTGCCGGCGCCAACCTCATCGACACCGTCGACGCAGTGAAGCAGATCGTCGCCGATCAGGCGAAATCCTATCCGCCCAATCTCAAGGTTCAGTTCATCGGCGACCAGTCGGTGTTCATCAAGAACCTGCTCGGCGACCTGCAGAACAGCGTCATCACCGCCATCCTGCTGGTGGTAGCGGTGATCCTGTTCGTGCTCGGCGGCCGCGCCTCGGTCTTCATCGGCATCGCCCTTCCCTTCGCCTTCCTGACCGGCGTGCTCGGACTCCATCTGTTCGGCTCGACGATGAACATCGTCGTGCTGTTTTCGCTGATCCTCGCCGTCGGCATGCTGGTCGACGACGCCATCATTGTGTCCGAATTTGCCGAACGACGAATGAGCGAGGGCATGAAGCCGAAGGAGGCGTACTCCTTTGCCGCTTCGCGCATGGCCGGCCCGGTCGTCGCGGCCACGCTCACCCGCATCGCCGCCTTCTTCCCGCTGCTGCTGTGGCCGGGCATCGTCGGCCAGTTCATGAAGTATCTGCCGATCACGCTGATCGCGACGCTGTCCGCCTCGCTCGTCGCGGCGCTGATCTTCACGCCGACGCTGGGCGCGCTCATCGGCCGGCCGCACGAGGTCGTGCACGACGCCGCGCCGCGCGAGGGCTGGTACATCAAAACGGTGCGCCAGGCGGTCCATCACCCGTTCATCGTGCTGCTTATTGCCTTCGCCATGCTGATCTCGGTGCCGATCGTCTATGACAAGGCCGGCAACGGCGTCGAATTTTTCCCCAACGTCGAACCGGATACCGGCGTCGTGCTGGTGCATGCGCGCGGCAATCTATCGCTGGCCGAGAAGGACCGTCTGGTGCGGCAGGTGGAAAGCGTCGTGCTTGCCGAGAAGGGCGTGAAGAACGTCTACGCGCGGTCCGGCGATATGGGCCAGGGTTCGCAGGACATCACCGAGGACGTCGTCGGCCAGATCAGCTTCGAGTTCACCGATTGGCAGTCGCGGCCGCCGGCCAATGACATCATGTCCGATCTGCGGTCGAAGACCGCCTCGATTCCGGGCATTGGCGTGGAAGTCACCGCGCCCAATGCCGGACCGCCGACCGGCAAGCCGATCCAGATCCAGCTGTCGAGCACCAACCCCGACGCGCTGACGGCGGCCGCGAAGCAGGTCACCGCCGCGCTCGCCAAGTACCCTGAGATCAAGGATCTCGACAGCGGCCTGCCGATGCCCGGCATCGACTGGGCGCTGCAGGTCAACAAGGCGGAAGCTGCCAAGTACGGCATCGGCGTCGGCTCGATCGGCGCTGTCGTGCAGCTCGTGACCAATGGCCTCAAGATAACCGACTACCGCCCGAGCGACACCGACAAGGCGGTCGACATCATCGTCCGCCTGCCCAAGGATCGCCGCACCCTCGATCAGCTCGACGAGCTCGAGGTGCAGACGCCGGCCGGCTCGGTGCCGATCAGCAACTTCGTCGCGCGGGT
>DASZQY010000277.1:0-2120 GCA_035549395.1 Bauldia sp. | reverse complement strand
CGCGGCATATCGCGGTGGACCCGCTTCAACAGCGGCACCACCCGTGCCAGCCGCGCCGGGTCGCGCATGTCGTCGGCGGTCAGAGTCTTGCCGGCGATGTAGCGCATCACCAGCACACCGGGCTCCGTGTGGATCACCTCGGGCGAAATGCCGGCCGCAAAAGCGGCACGCGAGGCCGCCTCCTCGTTGAAGCGCAGGATCTGATGGACGGGAATATCGTCGCCGATGCGCACGACGTACCGCTCACCGGAATCCTCAATGACGAAGTTGATGTTGGTGATGCCGCCCGCCAGCCGCTGTGGCGTCACTGGCCCCCGCCAGATCGCCAGACCGGCCGCCCTCTCCGCCGCTTGTCTCTCCCCGGCCGTCACCACTGTCGTCGTCATGCTTCCCCGCCCAGCCCATGCCCTTCCACTCCATACACTATCCGGATTGTGAAGAAGATCACGCCGGGAAGGAGACCTGGGCTTCCGGCCGCCGTTTCCGGCATGGTTTACCGGGGATGCCGGCTGCCATATCCGGACATCACGTCCTGCTCGCGCATGTATCGCTCCAGAAGAGCGACGTTGCGACCGGCGCGTTCCGGCCGCCAATCGCTGGACATCGCTTTGGCCAGGCGGTTCTGGGGGTAGTAGCGGCGTGCGATCCGATAGAGCGCAACGCCGGTGGCCAGGGTCGCCTTCTGACCGGCAGCGATCAGCATGAGATGCAGAAACGACCCCGTCAGAAATACCGCCGCCGGAGCCTGCTCGAAAATGGCGATGACGGTCCGCTCGTCCTCGTAGCGCAGGAAATTGCGCGCGCCGTGAAAACCGAAGGTGCCAACGGCTGGTTGCTCAACGTCGTGGCAGAAGCGGCGGGCCGCGGCCTCGGGGGCGTAGCGGATGCCGAACTCGGTCTCGAAACGCCCGCGCTGGCGCAGGCAGATCATCACGTCTTCCGGCACACCGCGCTCCGGCGACAACCATGCCAACGCTTGCAGCAGCTTACGGCTCCGCCACGAAAAGCCGCCGTTGCCCATGACCGGCGTGCCGTCACGCCGCCTGTACGGCGCGCCGATGTAGTCGTACTGGCGGAAGTCATTGTTCCATGCCTCCGGATGGACCACGTATCCGTCCCATTGCACGACGAGCGCAAAATCGGTCGCGATATGGCGCGGCATGCCGGTCAAGCAAAAATTGGAATAGGCTTCGATCGACGGCATCGCCGCGATAGCGACGTTGCGAAAGCGTCCCGGGACCGACCGATCGGAGAAGAGGATGGCGTCGCCGAAGTCGGCGCGATCGAGACAACGTTCCAGCGCACGCGCCGCGAGCTGCGGTGCGACCGTATCGGCCGCGCATACCGTCACGTCCCGGAGATTCGGTCGCATGCCCATTCGCGCGGGACGGACGCCATGCGGCTCCACGGCGCCCCGTCAGGTGAGAAGATATCCGGAAGACGCAAGCGACTCGCCGCCCCATCACGACGCGCCAACGTGCATAGCAGGATTGGGTTTCGTCAACACTGACCCGTCGCCGCGGATGCTACGCCTCGAATTCCATCTCCAGGCGGCTGAGTTCGTTGCCGCCGGCCATGTGGCGGAGCAGCGCGTCCTTGTCGAGACTCGCCTTCGCAAAGGTCTCGGACATCGCGCCGCGCTTCAGGATTTCGAAAGTGTCGCCGATGAGGTGGGCGTGATGGACGTTGTGGGTGATGAAGACGATGCCGATGCCGCGCTCCTTGGCGCGACGGATGTAGCGCAGCACGATCTCGGCCTCCTTGACGCCGAGCGCCGAGGTCGGCTCGTCGAGGATGAGCACACGCGCGCCGAAATGGATGGCGCGGGCGATCGCCACGGATTGGCGCTCGCCGCCGGACAGAGTCTGGATCGGTCGATGTACGTCGCCGACCTCGATGCCGATGCGCGCCAGCTCCTCGCTCGCGATCCGGATCGCCTTCTGCTTGTCGAGGCGGCGCGTGATGCCGCGTCCGGTTTCCGGCTCGCGGCCGAGGAAGAAGTTGCGGTAGATCGGCATCACCGGCACCACCGCCAGATCCTGGTAGACGGTGGCGATGCCGCGATCGAGCGCATCGCGCGCCGAACGGAAAGTCACCGGCGCGCCGTCCAGGCGGATCTC
>DASZQY010000276.1:0-4147 GCA_035549395.1 Bauldia sp. | reverse complement strand
GTCGGCGGTGACTTCCTCGCCGCGATGGGCCGGCAGGCAGTGCATGAATATGGCGTCGGGCCTGGCCAATTTCATCAGGCGGCTGTTCACCTGATAGGGCATGAGCAGGTTGTGCCGGCGCTCGGCCTCGGCGTCGCCCATCGAGACGAACGTGTCGGTGACGACGCAATCGGCACCCGCGGCCGCAGCCGCGGCGTCGGTGCCGGCCACGACATCGCCGTTGTTGTCCCTGGCCCACGCCATCACGCGGGTCGCCGGCGCAAGCTCCGGCGGGGTGGCGATACGCAGGGCGAAGTTCAGGCGCGCAGCGGCATGGACCCACGACGTCAGCACGTTGTTGCCATCGCCGGTCCAGGCGACCGCGGCGCCGTCGATCGGCCCCTTGTGCTCCTCATAGGTCATGACGTCGGCCATGATCTGGCAGGGATGCGACAAGCGCGTCAGCCCATTGATAACGGGAATGGTTGCCGCCGAGGCGAGCTCGCGCACGAAGCCATGATCCAGCGCGCGGATCATGATGGCATCGACGTAGCGCGACAGCACGCGCGCCGTGTCGCCGGGCGTCTCGCCGCGGCCAATCTGCATGTCGCCGGACGACAGGACGACGACCTCGCCGCCGAGCTCGCGCATGCCGACCTCGAAGGAGACGCGCGTGCGGGTCGACGGCTTGTCGAAGATCATCGCCAGCGTCTTGCCGGCGAGCGGCTTCGGCGCATCGGCGCGACGGCGCGCCGCCTTCAGGCGGACGGCTTCATCGAGGATGGCGCGGAGCGTCGCCGTATCGTGATCGGCGATATCGAGGAAGTGCCGGACCATGACACTAACCGGCTTTCGCCTTCGGCGTCCGCTCGGCGACCGCCGCGAGCGCCGTTTCCAGACGCGCGATCGCCTCGTCGACCTCGCCATTCGTGACGACGAGCGGCGGCAACAGGCGGAGCACGTTCTCGCCGGCGGAGGCCGTAATAAGGCCGGCGTCGCGGGCGGCGGCGACGACATCGCCGACCGGGACGAGGCAACGCAGGCCAACGAGCAGCCCCTCGCCGCGCACTTCAGCGACGAGATCGGGGTGGCTGTCGGCGACCGAGGCCAGGCGCTGCTTGAGGTACAGCCCGATCTGGCGGACATGCTCGAGGAACGGCTCCTCGCTGATGACGTCGAGGGCGGCCTTGCCAACCGCCATCGCCAGCGGGTTGCCGCCGAAAGTCGAGCCGTGGGTGCCCGGAGTCATGCCCTTCGCCGCCTCGGCGGTTGCGAGGCAGGCACCGAGAGGGAAGCCGCCGCCGATACCCTTGGCGACCGGCATGATGTCCGGCGTGACCCCCGACCACTGATGCGCGAACAGCTTGCCGGTGCGGCCCATGCCGGACTGCACCTCGTCGAAAATCAGCATCAGGCCGTGCTGGTCGCACAGCGCGCGGAGCTCGCGCAGGAACTGCGACGGCACGAGGCGCACGCCGCCCTCCGCCTGCAGCGGTTCGACGATGATCGCGGCGGTCTCGGGGCCGATCGCCTGCTTCAGCGCGGCGAGATCGCCCATGGGTACATGGTCGAAGCCCTCGGGCATCGGCCCGAAGCCCTCCGCGTACTTCGGGTTGCCGGTGGCGGCCAGCGTCGCGATCGTGCGGCCGTGGAAGGCGCCGGAGAAGGAGATGATGCGGAACCGCTCGGGGTGTCCGGATACGAACTGGTAGCGGCGCGCCGTCTTGATCGCGCACTCGACGGCCTCGGCGCCGGAATTGCAGAAGAACACCTTGTCGGCAAACGACACGGCGCAGAGCTTCGCGGCAAAGGCCACCTGTTCCGGCACCTGGAACAGGTTCGAGGTGTGCCAGATCTTCCCGGCCTGCTCGGTGAGGGCCTTCATGAGCGCCGGATGGCCGTGGCCAAGCGAGCTCACAGCAATGCCGGCGCAAAAATCGAGCATGCGGCGTCCGTCAGTCGTCTCCAGCCAGACGCCGTCGCCGCGCGCAAAGGCGATCGGCGCGCGCGCGAACGTGTCGTAGAGCGGCGACTTCGATGATGGCGAAGCCGATGCTGGAGACGGTGGGGACGCCTCAGCCATTTCAGTGCCTCCAAAAGGCAAAAAGTGCCGCCCCGTCGGAACACGCGGCAGCACCTCGTGAAGGCAGCTATATCGGCGGCAGAGCGCCGGCTGTCAACGTTTTGTGCGGCTTTGCCGTTCGGCCTTCCGCGGCTTAACCGCCTGCCTCGTGACCGGAAGCGGCGTTCGCAGTTGCGGTATCGACACGGCTGGCGATGCGCACGAAGTTGCTGTCGACCAGCGTCTTGGCGATGACCAGCAGGGCGAGCGCGCCGGTGCTGCCGCCGGACAGGATCGCCAGCCAGCCACCAAGAATGATGGCGACCTGCATGATGAAGATGCGGACGTAGAGGCCGACCAGCAGCAACGGCTCATCTGCCACGGGCGGCGTAGCTATCGGCAGAAACGACAGCCGCGGCGCTATGTACGGGCCAAACACGCCCCACCCGCGCACCGCGAAGAGAATAAGGAGTGGGAACCACAGTCCGGTGCCGACGACAAGCAGCACGACGAAATCCATCGGACCGTGGATGAGCTCCGCCCATGGACCTGAGAAGAGGGTCCAGAGGAAGAGAAAGTGCACGGCCATGAAGATGCCGGCGTGGAAGGCGAGGAAGAGCGCTGTGCCGACCTGACCCGCCGCGCGCCCGACTCCTGCCATCCGCACCCCCATGCCATTGGACGTCACGCCGGGAATGACGAGGATGGGCAGGATGGTCCAGAAGGCAATGACCAGGGTCTCCAGCCAATAGAGCATGAGCAGCACGAAAGCGTCCCAGCCCCAGAAGGCGACACCGGCCAGCGGCAGCAGGTTCGCGGCGACGAGGACGACGGCGTAGGGAGTCATGATGACGGAGTCACGTCGGCTTCGCCTTCGCCAGTGCAGCACTGCAACGGCGCGCGACCATCTGCGATTTTCCCCCGACGAACGATGTCAGGCTTGATACCCCGAGTCGCGGTGTGAACGATATCAATGCCTTGCGACAGTTGCCTCGCCGGCACTGCCCGAAGATACGGCACGACTTGGGGAAAACGGAGCGATTTGTCGGGGTGTGTCCGTGCGACTCTTGTCAGCGAGTCAAACGCTGGTGTAGCGTCCGCGGCATAGTTGGTGCGGCGGAATCCCTAGCGTTTCCTTGTATCCCTGCGTAGCGTCGTCCTGAGGAGCGGACGGCGGCCGGAGACGGATTCGGATTCTTCGCACCCTGCAGCAACAGGGATGCGGTGAATGGGCTGGACGGACGAACGCGTCGAGTTGCTGAAAAAACTGTGGAGCGAGGGCCTCTCGGCAAGCCAGATCGCCGCGCAGCTCGGCGGAGTGACTCGCAATGCCGTAATCGGCAAGGTGCATCGCCTTTCGCTTTCGGGACGGGCGAAGCCGGCATCGAGCACACCGCGCCCGCGCAAGGTGCGCACGGCATCGCCGCACCGGCCCGCCGGCCGCCACTACATCTCTGGCAACACCGCGCTGAAGACGCACGCCTCGCCGGCACCGCGTCGCCTGCCCGCGCCCGTGCCTATCGAAGATATCGTCGTACCGATCAGCCTCAACGTGCCGCTGCTCGCATTGAACGACCAGATGTGCAAATGGCCGAACGGCGATCCGGGCACCGAGACTTTCGGATTCTGCGGGCACCCGAACTGGAACGGCCTGCCCTACTGCGAATACCACAGCCGCGTCGCCTACCAGCCGCCGGACCGCCGGCGGGATCGCGACCGGAGGGAGTACGGAGCGTAAGGGGATTGCCCCTTCGCTGACCTCCCCCTTGAGGGAGGGTTGGGTTCTGGTAATGCACCCGCAGACTTGGTCCGCTACGCCGCCGGGGCGCCGGCGGTGACGGCGCTGGCCGCAAAATTCTCGTCGAAGGAATAGCCCGAGCCGCGCACGGTCCTGATCGGGTCGCGGCCGCGACCGAGCGCGCGGCGCAAGCGTCCGACGTGGACGTCGACCGTGCGCTCGTCCACGAAAACGTCGCGGCCCCAGACCGCATCGAGCAGCTGGGCGCGCGAAAAGACGCGGCCGGGGCTGGCCATGAAAAATTCGAGCAGGCGGAACTCGGTCGGGCCGAGATGGAGCTCGCGGCCGGAGCGGCGGATGCGATGGGT
>DASZQY010000275.1:0-5749 GCA_035549395.1 Bauldia sp. | reverse complement strand
GCTCGCAGAATGCATGGATGGTCTGGATGCGCAGGCCACCCGGCGCGTCGAGCGCCGCGGCGAACAGCACGCGGGCGCGAGCCAGCTGCGCCGCCGTCGGCGGCCGACCCTCGAGCGCGGCGATCTCCCGTGCCAGATCGGCCTCCGGCAGACGCGTCCAGCGGCCGAGCTCTTCGAAAACGCGGCGGGCCATCTCGGCGGCGGCGGCCTTGGTGAAGGTGAGGCACAGAATCTTCGCGGGCGACGTGCCGGCGAGCAGCAGGCGGATGACGCGGCGGGAAAGGACGAAGGTCTTGCCCGAGCCGGCGTTGGCCGACACCCAGGCCGAGCGGCCGGGATCGGTGGCGCGCGACTGCGCCAGGCGCGTCGCCGTGTCGATATCGTCGACGGCGCTCATGGCGCGCCGCCGCCGGCGCCGCCCATGAAGGCGATGTCCTGCGGACTCTCGATCAGCGCCCATTCGCGAACGCGGGCGAGATGATCGTAATCGCCGATGTAGCGGGCATTCTCCATGCGCGGACGGGTGCGCGACGTGTAAGGCTCGCCGGCTTCGGCGAAGGCCGCCGCGAGCGCGGCGAGCATGGCGCGCGCCTCGTCGGCGAGCTCATCGTTGGTCCGCTTCTCCAGCTTGCCGGCGACGGGGATCTCGACCTCGTCGCGGCCGACCTTGCCGACGGCGAGCCACGACAGCGCGCTGACCGAACGCCCGCCGGCGATATCCTTGAAGGCGCCGGCGCGGGCCATCGCGGCCTCCAACGTCATCTGCGGCGTGAGGCCCGCGAAAACGGACTTCTCGCTCTGCGGGGTGCCGGTCTTGAAGTCGTAGATGGCGAGCGAACCGTCGCGCATCTCGTCGATGCGATCGGCGCGGCCGGTGAGCGTGAACTTCCCGGGGATGACAGAAAGCGCGCCCTCGACCTCGGCGTGGCGGGCGGCGACCGCGGCGTCGCGCGCCGCTTCGAACGCAATCAGCCAGCGGCCGATGTTCCTGAGCCGCAGCGACCAGACGGCGAGCACGTCGGGGAAGGCTTCGATCTCCGCCAGGGCTTCCACCGAAAGGGCCGACAGGCGCGCCTCGGCGGCGGCGTCAAAGGGACCGTGCCACCCGGCGATGAACTTGCCGAGGGCGGCGTGCATGAGCGTGCCGCGGAGCGAGGCATCGGGGGCGCGGCCGAGCGGATCGAGCGGCCGCAGACCGAGCACGTGCTTGGCGTAAATGGCGTAGGGATCGCGGATCAGCGTCTCGATCTCGGTGACCGAGAGGCTCTTCGGGCGGACAGCCAGCGGCGGCTTCGGCGCCGGGCGCGGGGTGCCGGCCGGCTCGCCCTCGGCGGCATCGAGGGCGCGCGCCCAGGCGACATAGCGCGCGCCGCGCGCCACCAGCGCCGCGGTCATCTCTGCGCCGATCAGCGCACGCAGGCGCTGCAGCCAGCGCGACTCGACGGTTGGCGCGCCGCCGCGCTTCTCGGCACGCGTGACGAAGACGCGATCGGCCGCCATGCCGGACACGAAATCATGGGCCGAGCGACCGACGCGGACCTCCGGCGGCGGCAATCCGAGGGCGGCGCGCATGGCGCGCGACAGCCACGGATCGGTGCGCGTCTCCGCGGGCCACACGCCTTCATCGAGACCGCCGAGGACGAGGACATCGACGGACTGCAGGCGCGCCTCCAGCGCGCCCCAGATGTGCAGGCGCGGATCGGCGCCCGGACGGCGTGTGACCGGAACGTCGGCAAACAGCGCCCGCAGGAAGAAGGGAAGATCGGACGGCGCCACTTCCAGCGCCGCGGCGGAAGGATCGGCCGCGAGTTCCCCGAGCAGCGCGGAGAGGGCGGCGCCGCCCTGCCCCTCCCATATGGCGGCGCCGGGCTCGGCCGACCGCTCGGAGGAAGCGGCCTCGAGTGCGCCGACCAACAGGCCGACCGCCGCGGCGACGGAGATGCGCGGACCTCTCGCGGCCTCGGCCAGCGGGCCAAGGCAGGCAGAGAAGGCCGCCACGAGGCGTGCCGCGGGCGAGCCATCGGCGAGCGACGCACGATAGCGGCGGCGATCTTCGCCTTCAGACGGAGGCTTGCCCCTGCGGCTCACTTCGGCGGCAAGCCCGGCCAGCCCGCCGCTGACGCGGCGGCCGCGAAACACGGCGAGTTCAAGGGCGCGCGCCGCGCGACGGCATTCGGCGCCGCGCATGCCGAAGGCGGCGAGCGGATGCCTGGCCAACGCCAACAGCCTGACCGGGTCGGCATCGGAAACGGCAGCTTCGGCCAGCAACAGAGCGAAGACGCCATGGGGGTCATCGGCAAGGCGCAGCGGCGCGGAATCATCTACCGCCAGCCCCCAGCGACCGAGCTCGGCGGCAACGCGACGGGCAAGCACGCGATCGGGGGTGACCAGCGCGGCGGTGGCGCCGTCTTTTTCCAGCGCCTCGCGCATGGCAAGCGCGATCGCGGTGGCCTCGTCCTGCTCGTTGCGCGCGACGATGAGGCTGACACCTTCAAGGGCATCGGGCGAGGCCGCCGCTCCCGTCCAGTCGAGCACCGCGGCCGGACGCATGGCATCGGCAATCAGCTTCGTACGGGCGGACGCCGAGGACGAGGCCGGCACAAGATCGTCGATCTCCTCGCGCGACACGCCGATCGTAGCGATGAGGCGCTGGAGCGAATACTGCGGGTGGGCGCAGGCGGCAGCCGGATTATCGGGATCGCCATCGGCGATGGCGCGCCATGCGGCCGCGTCGAGATCGCGATCGAGGCCGGGGAGCACGACGGCACCGTTCGCGAGCGAGGCGATGGCCGCGAGCAGCGTCGCGGTTGCGGGAACCGAGCCGGTGGACCCGGCGGCAACGATGGGACCGGGCGAGCCGTTCTTCACCAGCCGCGCGGCGGCCTCGCGGATGAGCGCGTTGCGGCGGGCGACCGGATCGGCGCGGCCGATCTCGGTCAGGTACCGCGGCCACTGCCGCGAGACGATCTCCAGAAAGCGGAGCGTGAACCTGTAGTAGTCGGCGTGGTCCTCGGGGGCGATCGCGGCCAGGCGCTCCCAGCCGAGGCCGGCAGTCTCCATGTCGTCCATCAGGCGGGCGAGATCACCGGCGAGGCGGACCGCATCGGCAGCGGAGGCCGGAATGAGCAGCGGCTCGCCGTCGCGCACGGCCAGCGGGTGGCTGCGGAGCGCGGCCGCCCACTGCATGGTGAGGCGGGCGAGCGCCAGGCGGCGGGCGAGCGGCGAAATCGCGGGCGGCAGGGTGAGCGCGGCGTCATCGCCCGCGCCGGCGAGCGGGTCGAAGATCAGCTCGTCCTCATCGATGTCGCCGATCGGGCGAAGCATGGGCAGGATCGCCGCACCGGAGCCCAGGCGCTCGCCAAGCCGTTCGGCCAGCACATCGGCAAAGGCGCGTGTGGCGCGGCGGTTGGGAAGCAGAACGGTGACGCCCGCCAACGCCAGCGGATCGCCCTCAGGCAGCGGCACAAGGCGCCCTTCGAGGAGTGCATCGGCGAGCGCCGGCAGAAAGCGCACGCCGGCGGGAATGGACCAGACGCGCGGTGCCGGGCGCGCTGTCATGACCTCAGGCGGCGCTGTCGGCGATGGTCATCTCAGCCTCGTCGATCGCTTCGGGCGTGCCGATGTGGAGCCAGAGGCCATCGAGCCGCACGCCGAACAGGCGGCCGGCCTCCATCGCACGATTGAACAGGAGGTTCAGGGAAAAGGCGCCCTCCGGGGACCCGGCAAACAGACGGGGATGAAGGATCGCGGCGCCGGCGTAGACGAACGGCGCGACCTCGCGCTCCGCCCGGCGGATGAGACGGCCGGCGGGATCCATGCGGAAATCGCCGCGCCCGCTGTAGCCAATGGCGCGCACCGTCGGCGCGACGAGCAGCAGGGCATCCATGGCGTCGTCGCGCCAGCCCCGCGCCAGCCAATCGAGATTGGGCCGCGCACCCTCTATCCAGAACGAATCCGAATTGAGCAGATAGAACGGCTCGTGCCCGAGGCGCGGGAGAGCGCGGACGATGCCGCCACCGGTATCGAGCAGGGCGGCACGTTCATCGGAGACGAGAATGCGCGGACTGCGACGGCGGCCGACGTGGGTGGCGACGAGATCGGCCATGTAGTGGACGTTGACCACGACCTCCTCGACGCCGGCGCGATCGAGCGCGTCGAGACCGTAGTCGATGAGGGCGCGGCGGTTGACCTCGATCAGTGGCTTCGGCGTGCTGACCGTGAGCGGGCGCATGCGCTTGCCGAGGCCGGCGGCGAGAACCATGGCCCGCCGCGGCGGCGCGACAGTGGCGGCGCGCCGAGGCATCGGCTCGGGAAAGGTATCTGCGGTCATCGGCTGGGCGGCCCGGTTTTCAGCTCGGCACGTGCTTCTCATACCAGAGCGCGAACGGAGACAGAACGGGCTCCGTCAACGCCGTGGACAAGTAGGCGCGCAGCCTCGGCAAGTGGCTGACATAATTGCTGTTTCCGGCTGCGGCAAAGCGCGCGAAGGCGCCCATGTTCTTGATGGTGCGGAGCACCGCGGTGACCGCAAATGCGATCCGGAACGCGGCAGAATCGAAAGCGGGATCGGCGGCCGTGCGCGCCATGACATAACGGTCGAGCAGCGCCGCCTGGAGGGCAGGCGAAATCGTAACGCGAGCATCGTTCAGCAGCGCGGCGACATCGTAGGCGGCGGGGCCGTGAAACATATCCTGGAAATCGATGAAGCCGACGCGGGCAATCCCGGTGCGCTCCGGCAGCCAGAACAGATTTGCCGACTGGACATCAAACAGCACCCAGCTCTGCCCGGCGTGGCGGAGGCGCTCGCCGAGATCGCGCCAGATAGCGAAAAGCTCATCGCGCGCGGAAGGCGCCAGCGGCGAGCCACGCATGGCGGGCGCATAGGAATCTGCGAATACCGCGATCTCGGGAATGAGGGCATCGCCGGCGAGCAGCGGAAGCCGGTGAACACGCCCATCCGGCAACGGCAGCTCGGCAGCGCGGGGCACGCCATGGATGGCCGCCAAGGCCTCGACGGCGACGGCATAGCGCGCCGGCACCGGCGCCCCTTTGGCGAGGAATGAAGGCTCGCCGAAATCCTCCATCAGAACGAAGCCGTCGCCGATCCCGGCGGCGAAGATTTCCGGCGCCGAGAGGCCGATGGCGCGAAGGGCGGCGGCGACGGCCACGAAAGCGGAGACGTCGCGGGCGCGGAAACGGGCGCGCGGATCGCCGGGCGGCAACTGGCCGGAGGCGGGCCAATCCATGAGGACGGCGGCGGCGCCGGCGGGGGTGACGACCCGCTCATAGGCGCGGGCGGAAGCATCGCCGGCGATACGGCACCGGCCGGCCGCGGGCCAATCGGACGCCGTCAGGAAAGCGCGGGCAGCGAGGCTGCGGGCAACGCGGCGCATGACGGCATCGCTGCCGGCGATGGTGGCGCGGCGGCCATCGCCGGCGATCTCCAGCGTGACGTCCAGCCGCTCCGCGGGCAGTGCCTCCCCTGCCCGCTCCGGCCACTCGACGAGCACCGCGCCCTCGCCGGCGGCATCGATGAAGCCGATCTCGGCGAGTTCGCCGGAATCGGCGACGCGGTAGAGGTCGAAGTGGGCGACGGAAAGGCGCGGCGTCGCGTAGGTCTGGACGAGGGTGAAGGTCGGGCTCGGCACTTCGAGCGCGGCATCGGCGGCGAGGCTGCGGATCAGCGCCCGCGCCAGCGTCGTCTTGCCGGCACCGAGACCACCGCGCAGCGCCACGACATCGCCCTCAC
>DASZQY010000274.1:0-14255 GCA_035549395.1 Bauldia sp. | reverse complement strand
CGAAGCGATTGAGCGGAAGCCGCCGACCAACCTTAAAGGGTGAACGCCCAACGAGCCTGGACCTGGTCGCGTCCCACCCCCCGTCCCCAAGATCAGGTCCTTGAGAGCCGGCCCCCGCCCCGGGGCCGGCTCACTTTTTTGCGCCGCTTCCGAAAGCGCGCGGCGATCCCCACATGATGGCCCTCGGCGCAATGGGGATTGCGGGATGCTCGACACATTTCACTCTGCCAATGACGGCCGGCCCGATGCGACGGCAACCGGCGACCGCGAACTGCTCGACGCCTACTCCACTGCCGTCGCCGGCATTGTTGAGCGTGTCGGCCCGGCGGTTGTGCGTGTCGAGACACGCCGCGCGGCTGGCAGCCGTCGCGGCGGGGTGGGCTCCGGCGTCATCCTTTCGCCCGATGGGCTCATCCTCACCAACAGCCATGTCGTTGCCGGCGCCACCGTGATCGGGCTCGCCGACACCGAAGGCCGCACCACCGACGCGCAGTTGCTCGGCGACGACCCCGACACGGATCTGGCGCTGATCCGGGCAAACGCGGCCCGCGACCTGCCGGCGGCGACGCTCGGCGATTCGGGACGCCTCAAGCGCGGTCAACTGGTCGCGGCGATCGGCAATCCGCTGGGCTTCGAATGGACGGTGACGGCCGGCGTGATCTCGGCTCTCGGCCGTTCGCTCCCCACCGGCACCGGGCGTCTGATCGAGGACGTCATCCAGACCGATGCGGCACTGAACCCGGGCAACTCCGGCGGACCGCTGGTTTCCTCGCGCGGCGAGGTCGTCGGCATCAACACCGCCGTCATTCCCGGCGCCCAGGGCATCAGCTTCGCCGTTGCGTCGAGCACAACGAGCTTCGTGCTGAGCGAGCTGATACGCCATGGCCGCGTGCGCCGCGCCTTCATCGGCGTCGCTGCGGAGACCGCGCCGATCCCGCGCCGCTTCGCGCTCGCCAACGGCATCGCCGCCGGTACGGGGGCCATGTTGCGCAACCTCGACCAGCAGGGCGCGGCCTCCACCGCCGGTCTGCTGACGGGCGACGTGGTCTATGCCGTCGATGGCGTTCCGGTCACCGGCGTCGGTGACCTGATCCGCCTCCTCACCGCCGAACGCATCGGCCGCGCCGTGACCTTCGATGTGCTCAGGCTCGGACGGGCGCGCCGTTTCGCGGTGGTCCCGAGCGAGCGGCCACCGGCGCGGCGGGCGTGAGCGCGCCTATCTGAACTCGCCGGCGAAGCGCCGCCAGTTGGCGACGTAATGGGTCGCCGACCGGCGGTTGCGCGCGATCTCATCGTCGCTGAGCGGCCGCGCCACCTTGGCCGGCGCTCCGATCACCAGCGATCCCGGCGGAATGACCTTGCCCTCGGTGACCAGCGCGCCGGCACCGATCAGCGAATTCTCCCCGATGACGGCGCCGTTCAGGATGATCGCGCCCATGCCGACAAGCACGTTGTCGCCGATCGTGCAGCCGTGGATGACAGCGCGATGGCCGATCGTGCAGCCCTTCCCGATCGTGGCGGGATATGCCGGATCGGTGTGGACGACGACGTGCTCCTGCAGGTTGCTGTCGTCGCCGATCACGATCGGCTCGCCGTCGCCGCGCACGACCGCGCCGAACCATATGCCGACGCCGTTTCCGATGGTCACCCGGCCGAGCACGATGGCAGTCGGCGCGACCCAGAACTGGCCTTCCGGCGGTGTGACGGGCGCAAGGCCGCCGAGCGTGTGGACAGGCATGGGTACGGCTCCGCTGCAATCAGGCAGCCAATTAGACCAGTCCGCCAACTTCAGGCCAAGGCCCTGGGGACCAGGTCAAACCAGCGTGTCGCGGATGGACAGGACGGCACCCAGCACCAGAATGCCGGAGCAGATGCTCCACAGCCCGGCGATGAAGACGCCGGCAAGCACCGTGCCGACCGCGCTGCTTTGGTTGAGGCGGCCGCGCAGGACCAGGTCGATGACGATGATCGGACCCGTCACCGCGCAGAACAGGAAGGTCGCGAACGCCGCCAGCCATCCCTGCCCGAGCAGCGCGAAGCGCGGCGATTCCAGCGTCATCATCTTGTAGAAGCTGGCCGCAACGCCCGACGCCACGAACCCCGTCGCGGCGCAGTAGATCAGCAGAAACGCATCACGAAACACGGCAGTCCTCGCCCAACCCGCGTCCCAACCGGGCACACTGGCCCTTCCCGTTGAGGCAACGGTGCAAGGCGCGTACCGTTTGTTAAGCATGTGATTCGGCTGCAAGGCAATGGAATCGCTGCTGCTTTCGCATCACCGCGGGGAGCTCGCAGATTGGCCGATGTATCGTTAAGGCACAGAGGCTCCGCCGCTGCGCGGCCCGCGCGGGCCCTCAAGCGGGGCGCGCGGGTCAACCGGCCCCTGGTGCTTACCGTCGCCGGCTTCCTGCTCGTGATCGCGCTGGGCGGCTTTATCCGCACCGCCATCGAGGTCTATCACGACGCGATGGTCGCCACCGGCCTCACGACTGACACCAGCCCGGTGAAGCTGGCCATCGGGCCGCAGGAACTGACCATACCGGCGAACATGATCCGCTCATGGCGGACCCGGCATGGCGGGCCGGTGGATCATGCCGATCTCGCTCTCTACTGGCCGGGACTCGAAGGATATTCGACGAAGACCGCGGCCGTGTTCGCCGACGGCGGGCCGACCGCGCCGATCGTCTACGCGACGGTCTCCACGCGCGACGAAGCGATGGACTCGACCGGGCGGCTCGATGAGGTCTACTCGCGCTTTTTCACCGGGCAGCCGATTGCGGGGCCGACCGGCCTCGTCGGGCGCACGCTCAGCGCCGATTCCGGCTACGCTGGGGAGATCGTCTTCTTCAATCCGTCGGAACCGCGCCCGTTCGTCGCCCGCTGCCTCGCCGACAGCACGCCCGAGGTGCCCGCGACCTGTCTCCGCGATTTCAACTTCGGCAACGGCCTGTCGCTGCTCTATCGCTTCAATCGCGACCTGCTCGGCGACTGGCGCACGCTGGATATCGCGATGCAG
The DNA here is from genome assembly GCA_035549395.1 of Bauldia sp. Taxonomy (GTDB): domain Bacteria; phylum Pseudomonadota; class Alphaproteobacteria; order Rhizobiales; family Kaistiaceae; genus DASZQY01. Next base: position 11,239 of record DASZQY010000274.1, on the reverse strand, counting down.
AAGCTGGCGATGTCGTTCATCGCGCCGTAAGCGCGATCTTACTCGAGATCGATGTCGAGGATCGCCATCGTGAAATTGTACGACAGGTCGCCGTCCTCGTCGTCGCGGTAGATCACGCCGACGAACTCGTCGCCGATGTAGAGCTCGGCAGAGTCGCTTTTCTGCGGCCGCTGCTTCACCTCCATCGAGGGCATGTTGAAGCGCTTGCGAAAGAACGCTTCGAGTTTCTGGATCTCCTTGCGATCCATGCCTTGCCGCCTCCCGTCCGCCTCAACCGTCCGCGAACGTCTGGTCCATGACGTTCGCGGCTTCTGCGTTTCCACCCATCGTCCCGATGATCTTCGCCGGGACGCCAGCGACCGTTGTATAGGGCGGGACCGCGTGCAGCACCACCGACCCGGCCGCGACTTTTGCACCCTCGCCGATCTCGATGTTGCCGAGAATCTTGGCACCCGCGCCGATCAGCACGCCGCGGCGCACCTTGGGATGGCGGTCGCCGGTTTCCTTGCCCGTGCCCCCAAGTGTCACGTCCTGCAGGATCGAGACGTTGTCCTCGATCACGGCCGTACGGCCGACCACCAGGCCGGTGGCGTGGTCGAGCATGATGCCACGGCCGATCGGCGCCGCGGGCGCGATGTCGGTTGCGAAGATCGAAGACGACCGCGACTGAAGATAGAGCGCGAAATCGCGGCGGCCCTTGTTCCATAGCCAGTGTGCCAGGCGGTGCGTCTGGATGGCGTGGAAGCCCTTGAAGTAGAGCAGCGGCTCGATCTGGCGGTCGCATGCCGGGTCGCGGTCGTAGATCGCGGCGATGTCGCAGCGGAACGCGGTGCCGATCGACGGCTCGTCCGCGAGCGCCTCCTGGTAGGCGACGCGAATGACTTCCGCGTTGACGACGCTGTTGTCCAGCCGCTGCGCCACGCGATGGATGACGGCATCTTCCAGGCGGTCGTGGTTGAGCACGGTGCCGTAGACGAAAGTCGCGATCGCCGGCTCGGCGGAAACGATCGCCTCGGCGTCGCGCCTGATCTCCCGCCAGATCGGGTCGACGTGGGACAGCGCCTCGTGCGTGGAAGTCTTGGCGGACAATCGGCACCTCGGGGCGCATCAGCGCCGGCAAAAACGGCGGCACCCTATCAGGGGCCGGCCGCCATCGCTACTTTGACGAACTTCGCAATAGAAGCAACGGGTTAATGAAGGCTCCGGTTCCCCGGATTCAAGGGCGGTTGGCCAGAAAATCCACCACGGCCGCCTTGTAGGCCTTGTCGCCGGTGGCGAGCATATGGTCGCGGTTCGGGATATCGACGGCAATCGCCCCCGGGATCAGCGCCGCCAGCGCGCGTGCCGAGCCCGCCACCATGTCGCGCGTCCCGACCGCAATCAGGGTCGGAGCCGAGATTTTCGCCAGTTGCCCCGCCGGCACAGGCTGGCGCTGCTCGAGGATCGACGCCGCGAGAGCACGCCGGTCGCTCTTGGTGCGATCGGCGAAAGTGCGGTAGCCGCGCGCCTGCTCGTTGGTGACACCCTCCGGCGATGGCGCGAGCAGCGCGTCGGCAATCTCGCGCTCGCCGCCGATGCCGTTCACCAGCCCGATGCCCATGCCGCCGATGATGAGCGAACGCACCAGCGCCGGATGGGCGATAGCAAGCAGCGCCGCGACCCGCGCCCCCATCGAGTAGCCCATGACATCGGCGCGGCGGATATGCAGATGGCGAAGCAGGTTGGCCGCATCCTCGGCCATGAGCGTGGGGCGGTACTGCAGCGGCTCGTAGAACTTGGTGCTGGCGCCATGGCCGCGCACATCCATCGCGATGACGCGGCGACCGTCGCCGGTCAGCGTGTCGATCCAGCTCGTCGAGCGCCAGTTGGCCGTATGGTTCGAGGCAAACCCGTGGACGAGCAGAATGGGATCGCCGTTGCCGACATCGATGTAAGCGATATCGACGCCGTCGTGGACGAAATGGTGCATGCGGTTCCCGTGCTCTGGCTGCGTCTCCAAGGCCCTACCACTTGCCGGGCAGGCCGGCTATTGTCCGCGCCGAAACGCTCCGCGCGGCCACGCCGTGCCAACGAAATGATGTAGGGCAGCGAGATGGCCGACCACATCGTCCCGCACTACCAGAACTCCACCGGTGACCGTGCAATCACCATTGGGGTGAAGGAATTCATGTGCATCGGCGCCGAGCCGCCGTTCGACCACCCGCACATCTTCATCGACATGGGCGATGAGGACGAGAAGGTCTGCCCGTATTGCTCGACGCTCTATCGCTACCGGTCCGGCATGCCGGCCGAGCAGACTGAGCCGCCGGGCCACCTCTGGCGCGAGCGCGTCACCGCATAGAGCGGAGCGCCTGTGGCGATACCCGCGCAGGCGAAAGGCGGTGACCGCCAGACCATAGTCATCGCCGGCGCCGGCATCGGCGGCCTGACGGCGGCGCTGGCTCTGTCGCGCGCCGGCTTCCGGGCGGTCGTCGTCGAACGCAGCGACCATCTGAGCGAGGCCGGCGCCGGAATCCAGATTTCGCCGAATGCCGGCCGTGTGCTCGCCGATCTCGGGCTCGACGCGGCGATAGCCGCTGCTGCGATCGAGCCGTCCGCCATCGAAATACGCAGCGCCGCCGGCGGCAAGCCGTTGACGTCGATCGCCGGCGCCTTGTTCAGGGGCCGCTATGGCTTCCCGTATCGCGTGCTCCACCGGGCCGATCTGCAGGCGGCGCTGGTTGGCGCGGTCGACGCCGACCCCAACGTCACGCTGCATCTCGCCACGACCATCTCGCAGCATCTGACGCAGGGCGATGGCCTGCTCGTGCGCATCGCCAAACCCGGTGGGATCGACGTCGTGCCGGCCGTCGCGGTCATCGCGGCCGACGGGGTGTGGTCCAGCTTCCGCGAGAAGATTGCACGCAGCGCCCGCCCTTCGCCCACCGGCCGCACCGCATGGCGCGCCCTCGTGCCGGCCGATGTCGCGCGCAATCTCGTGGCGATGGACCGCGTCGTGCTGTGGCTCGGCCCCGACGCCCATCTCGTCCACTACCCGGTGGCGCAGTCCTCCGCCGTCAACATCGTGGCGACGGTGAAGGAAGAGTGGCAGAAGCCCGGCTGGAGCGCGCCCGGCGATCGCGCCGAAATCAACCGCCGCTTCAAGGATTGGCCGGCGCGTGCCCGTCACCTCATCGCCGCCCCGGTCTCGTGGCAGAAATACGCGATCGTCCGCGTTCCGGCCGAGGCGGTGTGGGTCGATGGGCGTTTCGCTCTGCTTGGCGATGCCGCCCACGCCATGGCGCCGTTCCTCGCGCAAGGCGCGTGCATGGCGATCGAGGACGCCGCGGTGCTGGCGGCGAATCTGCACGGCGCCACCGATATCGCCGGTGCGCTTTCCGATTATGCGATTGCGCGCAAGGCCAGGGTCGCGAGGGTTGCCGCGGCGGCATGGCAGGCCGGCGCGGCCTATCATTGGAGCGGCCCCTTCGCCCTGGCGCGCGATGCCGCGCTGCGCTTCGCCGGCGAAAGGCTGATCCTCGACCGCAACGACTGGATCTACCGCTGGACGCTCAGCGGCGGATGACGCCCAGGCGCCTCAGAATCCAGTAGGCGAAAGCCGCGGAGCCCACGCCAAGCCCGATTGCCCATGCCGATCCATGCGGCATCTGCGTCAACGGCAGGTTGCTCGTGTTCATGCCGAAGATGCCTGCGACCAGCGAGGGCGGCAGAAACAGCGCGGTGATGACGGCGAGCGCGTTGATGTTGCGCGCGCTCTCTTCCGACAGGCGGGCGCTGATCTCGTCGTGCAGCAACCGGGCGCGCTCCTGGGTGGCGACGACTTCCTGATCGAGATCGTCGAGACGCTGCGCCAGCCGATCCGTGTTCAGGATGATCGCCGGGCTGAGCACGAGGTCCGCGTCGGAGACGTCGAAACGCTTGAGCAGCAGGCGCAGGCTCGCGAGCTGGCGATGCAGGCGCACGCCGGTGCGGCGGATGCGTCCGAGCCGCCGCCGCTCGTCCTCGACGGAATCGATCAGCAGCTTGTCCTCGGCGCGGTCGAGCTCCTTGGCAAGCGTCTCGATCAGCTTCTCGATGCCGCTCATCGCCTCACCGACGATCACCTCGATAAGCGCCGCCGGCGTGACGACGCGCCTGCCGGCAAGCAGCGTCGCGCGAACGGCATCGACAGCCTGAAGCGGCTGGCGCCGGCCGCTCACCAGCAACTTTCCGGCCATCGCGAACGCGAGGTAACCGGTGTCCTCCTCGGTCGCGTCAAACGTGCGCATCAGATCGGCGAAGACGCCGTAGATGCAGTCATTGGTGGCATAGAGCTGCTGGTGGTCCTGCAAAGCCACGAGCAGCGCCCGCGCCGCGGCGGGCAGCTCGGCCGATGCACCGATCCACGTACATGCCCGCTTGTCGGCGAGATTGAAGTGAAGCCAGAGCCAGCCGGCCGCAGGCGTCGGTGACAGCGGCCGCTCGACCTGCAGCTCCTCGGCCCTGCCCTCGCCGTCGACATGGAAGGCGAGCACGAGGCCGGGCAGGCCAAGTAGCGGCTGGGAAAGCGGCGGTGGCGCGGAATCCGGCATTTGACCGCCACACCGGCCACAGCTTCATGACAGGCGGATGAAGGATCTGCATCTCATTGGTGGTGCGGACGCCCGGGATCGAACCGGGACGGAGTTGCCTCCGAGGGATTTTAAGTCCCTTGCGTCTACCTGTTCCGCCACGTCCGCGCCGGCGTGGTTTTCATGGGCCGGGGCGTCGCGGTCAAGAGAGAGGCGCGTTTCGGTTGCAGGGCATGGTTACGCGGACACGCAGCCCCGGTGCCGCGTTCTCCAGGCTGAGCGTGCCGCCGTACGATTCGACGGTCTCCGAAACAATTGCCAGGCCAAGCCCGCTGCCCTCGCCGCGCGAGTCGAGCCGCACCCCGCGCCGCATGACCTCGCGCCGCTGTTCTTCCGGGATCCCCGGACCATCGTCACTGACCGTAACCTCGACCGCCGAGTCCTGCGCTGCCGCGGCGACGGCGACCCGGCCCCTCGCGAACCGGCATGCGTTTTCAGCGAGGTTGCCGATCATTTCCAGCGCGTCGGTCTCATCCATGCACAGCACCAGCGACTCAGGAACCTCGTTGACCAGCGTGAGCGACCCGCCGGCCGGCGTACGCTCCAGCACGGCGAGCACCCGCGCGACCACATCGCGCAGCACCGTGCGCGCACCGTGCGTCTGCGCGCCGAGACCGGTTCGCGCGCGCGCCAGCTCGCGGTCGACGTGTCGCTGGAGGCTGTTGGCGACCGTCTCGATCTCGTCGGCAACTGCCGTCTCGCCTTTGTCGCGCAGCGTCCGGATCTCGGCGGCAAGCACCTGCAGCGGCGTTTTCATGCCGTGGGCAAGATCGGCCGCGCGGGCGCGGGCACGCTCGATCGCAGCTTCCTGCGCAGACAGCAGGCTGTTGATCTCGGTCACCAGCGGCTGCACCTCGCTCGGCACTTCGACGTCGAGGGCACGGGCGCGGCCGGCGGCGACGCGCGCCACTGCCTGGCGCAGCCGCTCGAGCGGCACCAGGCCGACAGTCACCTGAATCCACAGGACGACGATGAAGGCCAGCGCCAGCGCGACGAGGAATGGCGCGACGTCGGCACCGAAATCGGCGGTGTCGGAACTGATCTGGCGGTGGTCGATTGCCGACAGCACGAGGTAGGTCTGCGGCCCCGACGAGGTCGCGATGGTGACCGGCCGCTCGACGGCCCGGAGCAAGCCGCCCTGGGGGCCCCGGATCTCGAAGTCGCCGTGGCCGTGCTCCCCGCGCTCGCGATCCGGCAGCGGCGCCGTGGGCAGGGTCGCATCCCACAGCGAGCGCGACGTGAGCAGCGCAACGCCGTCGCTCGAGCTGACCTGCCAGTAGAGGCCGGAGAGCGGGCGCTGGAAGCGCGGGTCGACGGGCGGATTGGCGAGCACCGGCTTGTCGTCTGCGACCGCAAGGTTGCCGGCGATCAGATCGACGTAGCCGGCGAGCATCGCATCGGCCGTGCGCTCGACATGGCGCTCGAACAGGTAGCTCAGGCCGAAGTCTGCGCCGACAAGAGCGACAAGGAGGCCGACCGCCGCCGCGAGCAGCAGGCGCAGCCGTATCGACCTGGGCCTCATTGGGTTCTGGATGGCATGAGATAGCCAAAGCCGCGCCGGGTCTCGATGACGCCGGCGCCAAGCTTGCGGCGCAGCCGCGCGACAATGACTTCGATCGCGTTCGTGTCGCGATCGTGCTCGAGATCGTAAAGGTGCTCGGCGAGCTCGCTCGCCGGAACGACCCGGTCGGCATGATGCATGAGATAGGAGACCAGTCGGTACTCCAGAGGCGTAAGGATCACCGGCCTGCCGTCCAGCTTCACCGTCATCTGGCGCGTGTCGAGGGTGAGCGGCCCCGAGGTCAGAACGGGCGCCGACTGGCCGGCTCCACGGCGCAGCACCGCCCGCAGCCGCGCCAGCAGCTCCTCCATCTTGAACGGCTTCGGCAGATAGTCGTCGGCGCCGGCGTCGATGCCTTCGACCCGCTCCGCCCATGTGCCGCGCGCGGTCAGCACGATGACCGGGAAGGCGCGGCCGTTGGCCCGCCAGCGCTTCAGGATGGACAGGCCGTCGATCTTCGGCAGCCCGATGTCGAGGATGGCGGCATCGTAGTTTTCGACGTCGCCATTGAACCACGCGCGTTCGCCGTCATCGACACGGTCGACGGCATATCCCGATCGCTGCAGCGCCGCGGCGATATCGGCGGCAACGCGCGGCTCGTCCTCGACCAGCAGCACCCTCATGGTGCCCCCTCGCCGGCAATCACGGTCATCGTTGCCGCGTCGACATTCAGCACGACGCGCCGGCCGCCTGCCTGGAGGACGGCGATGCGATATTGCCAGTGCTGGCCGTCGCCGCTCAGGCGCACGCCGACCACCTCGCCCGGATAGGCCTTGCCCACCGAAGCTAGAATTTCGGCAAGCGGCTTGATCTCGCCGTGCTCGACGAGATCGCGTGCGCGATCATGGTCGGCATCCTCGAATCCGGGCTCGACGGCGGCGGCGTCGGCAAGAACCGGGAGCATCGTCGCAGATGCTTCCAGCAGAGTGATGGCGGTGAGCGCAACGGAAATGGAGATGCGGACGTTCATGGCGTGTCTCAAGGCAGCACTCGCATTTCGGGCCTTTCGGGACGCTGACATGCCGCAATTCGCGCGCGACACATGTCGAGGCCCTGCCAAAGAGGCAGAAATTCAGCGAATATTATGTCGTAAGATATGTCTTGACGCACCCCTCGGCCTATCCTAGCTATATCGCACGATATAGGAGGTAAGATTATGCATCCCCATTGGCATGAAGACGATCGCGCCTGGCAGTTCGCCGGCCGCGGCATGGGTGGCGGCATGGGTGGCGGCTGGGGCCGACGCGGACCCGGCGGCGGACGCGGTTTCGGCGGCGGCGCCTTCCGGGTCGGCAAGATGCTGGCCGACGGCGACCTGCGCATCATCGTGCTCGCCCTGCTCGAAGGCGGCCCGCGCCACGGCTACGACATCATCAAGGCCCTCGAGGAGAAATCGAGCGGCATCTACAGCCCCTCGCCCGGCGTCGTCTATCCGACGCTGACCTATCTCGAGGAGGTTGGCTACGTTTCGGCGTCGAGCGAAGGCAACAAGAAGGTCTACGCCATTACCGACACCGGCCGCGCCCATCTGGCGGAAAATCGTGAACTCGCCGACCTCGCGCTTGAGAACATCGAGCGCTTCGGCCGCAAGATGGCCCAGGCCCGCGAATGGTGGGAAAGCCAGCGTACCCGTCACGAGCACAAGCGTGACGGGCGGCGCGAAGGCCGCGGCGACCGCGACATTCCGGGCGTCATCGACGAAGTGAACGAGGCGCGCCGCGATCTCAAGGCGGCCATCGCGGAGCGGCTTGAAGACGCGGCCGAAGAAGTACAGCGCCGTGTTGCCAAGGCCATGCGTGACGCCGCCGATGCCATCCGCAAGGCCGGCCGGGACAAGGACGACGTGATCGATCTCTAGTCGCGGCAACCAGACAGGAATGGGTGGGTCAGCCCACCCATTCGCCGCCGTTATGGCACCCATCACAGCGCCGCACTGGCGCTTTTTTCATTTCGGGCTAGATACAGGCCGCAATCAGCCCGCCACCCAGGATTCCTCCCCGTGGACGCCCCAGTCAAGCTGGCACCAAAGCCGGCAGCGGCCGCCGCCAGCGAGCCAACGACCGTTTATGCGATTCTGATCGCCGCCAGCGTCTCGCACTTCCTCAACGACACCATGCAGTCGTTGCTGCCGGCGCTCTATCCGCTCCTCAAGGAGACCTTTGCGCTGAACTTTGCGCAGGTCGGGCTGATCACGTTCGTCTTTCAGTGCACCGCTTCGTTGCTTCAGCCGGTCGTCGGGTTCGTCACCGACAAGCGGCCCATGCCCTATTCGCTGCCGATCGGCATGGGCTCGACCTTCTTCGGCCTGCTGCTGCTCGCGGTCGCACGCAACTACCCGCTGCTGCTGCTCGCCGCCGCGCTGGTCGGCATCGGCTCGTCGGTGTTCCATCCGGAAGCCTCGCGCATCGCCCGGCTGGCTTCGGGTGGGCGTTACGGCTTCGCGCAATCCTTTTTCCAGGTCGGCGGCAATGCCGGCTCCGCGCTCGGCCCCCTGCTCGCCGCAGCGATCGTCGTGCCCGATGGGCAGCGCAGCATCGCCTGGTTCTCGATTGTCGCGGTGATCGCCATCGTCGTGCTGTGGAACGTCGGCGCCTGGTACAAGCGCAATCATCTCGGCGCCACGCCGCGCATCGCCCGGCGCCCGCCGGTGGCGACCGGCCTCTCGCGCGGCCGCACCATCGGCGCGCTTGCCGTGCTCGTCGTGCTCGTGTTCTCGAAGTACATCTATATGCAGAGCATCACGAGCTACTACACCTTCTACACGATCACGACCTTCGGCGTGTCGGTGCAGACCTCGCAGATCCTGCTGTTCGTCTTCCTGTTCGCCGTCGCCGCCGGTACCTTCGTCGGAGGGCCGCTCGGCGACCGCTTCGGCCGCAAGTACGTCATCTGGGCGTCGATCCTCGGCATCTTGCCGTTCACGCTGGTGTTGCCCCACGTCGGGCTGGCCGGCACGATCGTCCTCACCGTTGTCATCGGCGCCGGGCTTGCCTCGGCCTTCCCGGCGATCGTCGTGTTCGCGCAGGAACTGCTGCCGGGGAAAGTCGGCATGGTCTCCGGCATCTTCTTCGGCGTCGCGTTTGGCGTGGCCGGCATCGGCGCCGCCGCGCTCGGCGCGCTGGCCGACGCCACCAGCATCGGCTTCGTCTACAACGTCTGCGCCTTCCTGCCGGCGATCGGACTGCTTACGGTCTTCCTGCCCGATATCGAGAAGAGCCGGCGCGCCGCCGCTACTGCTTGAGGAACTTCGCGAAGGCATCCTTGTAGTCGGGATGCCAGCGCGACAGCGGCACGCGGTTCTCAGTGATGTCGCCGGCCGCCCACTGGATGCGTTTGAAGTCGACGGCGTTGGTGACCTCGTTGTCTTCGCAGATGATGTAGAAGTCGCCCTTCGCCAGCCGCGCCAGCAGCACGTCGACGATCTGATCCGGCCACCATGCGCCCGCCGGCTTGGGCGCCCCGCTGGCGGCCGTCAGCCCGGTGTGCACCCAGCCGGGCACCAAGAGGTGCGCCGTCACCTTGCAGCCGGGCGTGTTGCGCAGCGTGTGCTGCAGGCCCTCGGTCAGCACCTTCACGCCCGCCTTGGAGACGTTATAGGCCGTGTCGCCCGGCGGCGTCGTGATGCCCTGCTTGGAGCCGGTGTTGATGACGACCGACGGCGTGCCCTGCGCGATCATCGCCGGCACGAATGCCTGCACGCCGTTGATGACGCCCCAGAGGTTCGTCCCCAGCACCTTCTGCCAGCCGGGATAATTCTCGAGTGCGCCGCCGCCACCGCCGCGGCCGGCGTTGTTCATCAGCACCGCGACCTCGCCGAAGCGCGAATAGACGAGATCCTTGAAGCGCTGGACGGCGGCCATGTCGGAGACGTCGACCGCCTCCGCAATTACATCCAGCGCGCCGGCGGCGCGAAGCTCGGCGCCCGCCTTAAGCAGCGCCGCCTCGTTGACGTCGGCGATCGCGATCTTCATCCCAAGCCCGGCGAACCGCCTGGCCGCCGCGAGCCCGATACCATTGGCGCCGCCGGTCACCACCGCCGCGCGTCCCTTGGCAATCGCCGGGTGCTGATCCGCCATTGTCGTCTCCCTGCAAGTCGAGAGAGGCGAACCTAAACGACCAGGCGCGACGGCGCCATGACCGCCGACCGGGACGGTTGCGCGGTAACCGCCGCATAGCGCATCTCGAAGTCGTCGAGCGACATCGGCTTGCCGTACAGGAAACCCTGGAACGCGCGGCAGCCGAAGCGGCGCAGCAACAGACCCTGCATCTCGTTCTCGACGCCTTCCGCCACCACCGAAAGCCCGAGGTTGCGTGCAATGTTGAGGATGGTCTGCACGATCACGCGGTCGTTCTGGTCGGTTTCGATGTCGCGCACGAACGAGCAGTCTATCTTGAGCGCGTCGATCGGCAGGCGTCTGAGATGCGACAGCGACGAGTAGCCGGTGCCGAAATCATCGAGGAAGATCTTCACGCCAAGTTTCTTCAGCCCGGCGAAGACCGCATCCAGCTCAGCCGCGTTGTCGAGCATGACCTGCTCGGTGAGCTCGATCGTGAGGCGCTCCGGATCGATCCCGCTCAGAGCCAGTGCGTCCGTAACAATGTCCACGAGGTCGCGGCCGAGACGGCGGCCACCGACATTCACCGCCATCTGCAGGTGGCTGAGGACCGGATGTTCTGCCCAGCGGGCGAGCGTGGCGCAGGCGCTGCCGATGACAAAGGCGTTGATCTGCTCGCCAAGCCCGGCGCGCTCCGCCAGCGGAATGAAAACGGCCGGCGGTATCAGCCCGCGCTGGGGATGGTCCCAGCGCAGCAGAGCCTCGACGCCGAACACCTCGCCATCGTCGTCGACCTGCGGCTGGTAATGCACCATCAGAGCGCCCTGCTCGATTGCCTCGCGCAATTCGGTCGTAAGCGTCAGGCGCTCCTCGAGCACGGCCTGCATATTGGTGGCGAAGAATGACGCCGAGCCGTAGCCCGTGGCCTTCGCTTCGTACATGGCAAGGTCGGCCCGCTTCAGGATCTCGTCGACGCCGATCTCGTTGCCGCGGAAGAGCGCGACGCCGATGCT
>DASZQY010000273.1:0-3712 GCA_035549395.1 Bauldia sp. | reverse complement strand
GTGACGGTCGAAACTGCGGCGATAGAAGTAATAGTCGCCGACGTACTCCTTCACCGTCTCGAAGTGATAGGCGCCGTACTCCTCGCCGGCGATGCGCGTCTCGACCTTCTGCTCGAAGAAGGATTCGTAGTCGAGGCCGAGAAACTGGCAGGTGTCGATGAGCGTCTGGGGATGGACGCTCTGCCCGTTGATCATCTTGCGGACGGTCTTGGCGTCGTAGCCGATGCTCGCCGCAAGGCTGAGTTGCGTGACGCCCTTCACCAGAACCGCGCGATTGATGGCGGCCGTGATTTTCACCACCACCTCTGCAGGAATCGCGGCCAAAGTTCCCCCAAACTTCCCGATAGTTCCCCTACCTCTCGTTGTATTCCCGACAACCTCCCGCCGCAACATGGTTAACGGAAGGTTGCTTCTCTCTGGGGAAATCGCACGCCGTTTGCGTCCTTGAAGGTGGTTCGATCCCGCTCGCAGCGTTTGGCACAACGGCAGCGTCGCTGATGCAGCGACCCGACCGAAAGTCGGAGGCCAACCGGTGAACCAAGGGCGATACCAGCGCCCCGTCATCGACCAAACACTGTGAAAGGTTACTGCCATGAACACTCTCAAGCTCAGCCTCGCCGCCGCCGCCTTCAGCGCCCTCGCGGCGATTGCCCCCGCCCACGCCGGCGGCGTGTGCGACCTCTTCGGCGGCAGCGTCGGCGATGCGTGCCACTCGGTTTCCCACGTCGTCACGCCGGCTCTTCAGGACGCGGTGGTCGGCGCGGGAACGGCGGCCGGCGCGGTGGTCGGCGGGATGGTGGGCCAGCCGGAGATCGGCGGCCTCGTCGGCGGCGCGGCAGGCGGCCTCGTCAACGACACGTTTGCCGGCGGCGGCCTGCAGACCATGTTCAACAGCGGCGGCTCTTCGGCTCCCGCTCCGGCCGCGCGGCCCGGGCCGGTTCCCGGCCAGATCCCGCAGTTCGGCCAGCCGGTCGGATTTCCCGGTCCGGCGATGGCCCAGAACTTCCCGCCGCTGGGCAACGTCTGCCTGACCCCGGTCGGGCCGGCCTTCGGACCGCCCGCTCCCCTCGGCATGCCCTGCATGGCAATGACGCCGATGGGCCCGGCGCAGGGGTTCATCACGCGCTAGCACCATGAAGCCGGGCGGGGATAGAGCCTCCCCGCCCGCACAGAGACAGCGAAGGGAGAGGCGGCGACGCCCCTCCCTTTGCCGGTTTGGCCGGGGTCCGCTGCCGCATGTCCAGGCGCGCGACGCTAAAGGGCAGCAGGCGGCCTCACAGTCCGCTGGTAGCCCCGGCCAGACTTTCCTGTCTTCTCCTGCAACGTCATCCGAGAGTTGCAACCAGCACCGATTTCGCGTGAGGTTGACCTCGGGCTTGGGAGGGGGACGTGCAGTTCATCGATGAAGTCTGGATTCTGCTCGGCGAGAAGTCCGAGCAATGGGTTGCGTACCTATTCGTGGCGGTCGCCGGCATCCTGGCGTGGATCATCTTCCGCCTGGTGGTGCGATGGGGACAGCAGGTCCTGTGCTTCCTGCGCAGCCGCCAGCGGACGTTGAAGGCCATCGGCCGCGAGGTCAGCCGCGACGGAAATCGAGAAGGCAATGGCGTCTGGCTCACCAAGCCGATCCATCAGCCCGACGACTACGAGACCCGCATCGGGGCGCTGCGCGTACTGGCCATCGCCAACCTGAAGGGCGGTGTCGGCAAGACGACGCTGACGGCGAATCTGGGTGCCTATTTCGCCCGCGACCGCGGGCTGCGCGTGCTGCTCGTCGATCTCGACTTCCAGGGGTCGCTTTCCTCGATGGCCTTTCCTGACGGCGGATGGATTCCGCAGCAACGGCAGAGCTCGATCGCGACGCGCGTGATCAGCAACGATCTTTCGCCGGACCTGCTGCCCGAGCTGGCGCACGCCGTCGATCTCGGCGATGGCGCCAACCGCACCGGCAAGCTGGAGGTGGTGACCGCCTATTACGACCTCGCCCAAGCCGACAATCGCATCATGGTGGAGTGGCTGCTGAAATGCCGGCCGCGCGTGTCAAAGGGCATTCGTCAGGCGGTCGCCGACGTCATCCTAGGCAAGGCCTTCCGTACCGACGATGTGCGCTACACGCTCGCGGAGATGCTTCACTCCAAGCCGGTGCGCAACGCCTACGATCTCGTCATCATCGATTGCCCGCCCCGCCTGACGACATCCGAGATTCAGGCGTTCTGCGCTGCCAGCCACTTGCTTATCCCGACGATCATGGACCGCCCGTCGGCCGAGGCGGTGGTGTCGCTGTGCCGTCAGGTCGAGACGCTGAAGCAGGCGGGAATTTGCCCGCACCTGAAGTACGTCGGCGTCGTCGGGACGATGTGGCAAGAGGGCCGTGTCGCCAACGGGCCGGCCGTCCAGCAGATCACGGACGCCTTGCACAGCGCCGCCCCGGCAGTCTCCGTGCTGGACGAGCAGACTTTCGTGCGCCGGGCGGCCGCACTTGTTAACGACGCCGACACGGGCATCGCCTATATTGTCATGAACGCCGTCAACGGCTTCGCCGTGCGCCAGGCGATCGAGGCGTTGGCCAACGAAGTGGCGGCACGGATGGGCCTCGCGATGCTGCCCAACTACCGCAACCCCGGACGCTAGGAGCACGGGATGAAAAGCGCAGAGCTCGCCGCGATGCTGAGGGCAATTCCCGCGCGCTGGGTCGTGGCCGGGACCAACGACCTTGCCGCGGCGCTGGAGCAAAGCCCGTCCGCGACAGTCTCGGCGGCCACCAGGCGCCTGGCAGTGGATGGCAGCGCATCGTTCTGGACGCATCGCACCGATGTCGCCGCGGCGCTTATCGCGTTGCGCCCGCTTCTCGCCACGGTCGCCAAGGCCACGCTGGTCAAAGACGTCGACGCGCTGCTCGCGATGCTCGAGCGTGGCCCGGGCGGCGGCGTCGCCCCCACCCGTCGCGCACGGTCGGCAGGCAAGGCGACCGGTGATCCGGAGGTGGTCGGTTCGTACACCCGCGAGCTTGCGGCAACCCTGGGCGACGAGCGCCGCTTCGCCGAGGTCTTCGACCGCCTGAAGGCGGATCCCTCGCTCTCCACATCCGATTTCCGCGCCGTAGCAAGGGAATTTGCGAAGGCCAGCCCCCGTTCGAAAGCCGACGCGCTGAAGAAGATATGGGCACGCCAGCAGTCGCTGCTTGGCTTTGAGGCCAAGGCACGCGCCACCGACGGCCGTTCCGCCGCCTGACGGCGGGGGTTCCGCCCCGCCCGGCTTTCCCCTATAAGCCGCGCCTAGCCTGAAACGCGCGATTCCGATTGCCTCCCGACGGGAACCAAGCCCGCGCCGGGGCTCACGTTTCGCCCCTGCCCCGAGTATCCCTGAGGCCCATGCCGAAGCGCACCGACATCGACGCGATCCTGATCATCGGCGCCGGGCCGATCGTCATCGGCCAGGCCTGCGAATTCGACTATTCCGGCACGCAGGCGGTGAAGGCGCTGAAGGGCGAAGGCTACCGGGTGGTGCTGGTCAACTCGAACCCGGCGACCATCATGACCGACCCGGAACTGGCCGACGCTACCTATATCGAGCCGATCACGCCGGAGATCGTGGCGCGCATCGTGGAGAAGGAGCGCCGCGAGCGGCCGGACGAGAAGCTGGTGCTGCTGCCCACCATGGGCGGGCAGACGGCCCTGAACACCGCGCTGTCGCTGCGCAAGATGGGCGTGCT
>DASZQY010000272.1:0-3156 GCA_035549395.1 Bauldia sp. | reverse complement strand
TCGAAGCTCAGCCAGACCGACCGCAGTTGCGCCACCTTCTCCGTCAGGTTCATCCCGGCAAGGAGCGCGCGGGCGCGGGCAAGCGGATCGGTTGCGGGTACTTTCGTGGCGGGCATCGTGAATATTCCGGGCGACGGAGGGGTGCGGCAGGAAGTCGCCGGAGGCTAGCCGGCCGCCCAGCCATTGCAAGCCGGCGCGGCGCCGCCACGAAGCCAAATTGTGGGTCAAAGTCGCCGGCCCTTGATCAATTGCGCCCGCGGTGAACAATTGGGGGACGCCTAGCCCGGGTCTTGCATGGGATACCGGGGGCGGTGCGCCTTCGTGGCGTTCGCGCCCATGTCGTGGAATTGGCGCAAGGTCCCGCATCATGAACGCACCTACACCGACACCGTCCGTCATCGAGCCTGCCCCGCGCAAGGTCGACGCCGAGACGATCAAGGCCGAGATCGTCGACAAGCTTGCCTATTCCGTCGGCAAGGACCCGATCGTCGCCAAGCCGCACGACTGGCTCGCCGCCGCGATCCTGGTCGTGCGCGACCGCGCCATCGACCGCTGGATGGAATCGACCCGCGCGGCGTACACGACCGGCGCCAAGCGCGTCTATTACCTGTCGCTGGAGTT
Organism: Bauldia sp.; assembly: GCA_035549395.1. Classification (GTDB taxonomy): domain Bacteria; phylum Pseudomonadota; class Alphaproteobacteria; order Rhizobiales; family Kaistiaceae; genus DASZQY01. The sequence continues at coordinate 2,535 of DASZQY010000272.1, read as the reverse complement.
TCTCATCGGCCGGCTGCTGCGCGACGCCATGTCCAACCTCGGCCTGGTCGAGCCGATGACCGAGGCGTTGAAAAGCCTCGGCGTCGATCTCGACATGGTCGAGGCGCTGGAACCCGACGCCGCACTCGGCAACGGCGGCCTCGGGCGGCTTGCCGCCTGCTTCATGGAATCGATGGCCACCCTCGCCATCCCCGCCTACGGCTACGGCATCCGCTACGTCCACGGCCTGTTCAAGCAGGAGATTCAGGACGGCAACCAGGTCGAGATGCCCGAGGACTGGCTGTCGCACGGGAACCTGTGGGAATTCGAGCGGCGCGAAGCCGCCTATGACATCGGCTTCGGCGGCATGGTGACGATCGAGGCGCCAAAAGAAGGCGGGCGGCCGCGGCAATCGTGGAAGCCGCAGGAGAAGGTGCTCGCGGTCGCTTACGACACGCCGATCGTCGGCTGGCGCGGCAAGCGGGTGAACACGCTCAGGCTATGGAGCGCGCAGGCGCTCGACCCGATCCGCCTCGACGCCTTCAATCAGGGCGACCACCTCGGCGCGCTCGCCGACCGCACCAAGGCGGAGACCATCACCCGCGTGCTCTACCCGGCGGACTCGAACCCCGCCGGACAGGAGCTCCGGCTGCGCCAGGAATATTTCTTCGTCTCGGCGTCGCTGCAGGACCTGATGCGGCGGCACATCCAGCAGTTCCACACCTACGACAACCTGCCCGAAAAGGTCGCGATCCAGCTCAACGACACGCACCCCGCGGTGGCGGTGGCCGAGCTGATGCGCATTCTGGTCGACGTCAACGGAATCTCGTGGGCCAAGGCGTTCGATCTCACGCGCCGCACGATCTCCTACACCAACCACACGCTGCTGCCGGAGGCACTGGAAAGCTGGCCGGTGTCGCTGTTCGAGCGGATGCTGCCCAGGCATATGCAGATCATCTATGAGATCAACGCCCAGCTGCTCGAGGAAGCCAGCGAGAAGCTCGGCCAGGATGCCGACCTTTCCCATCTGTCGCTGATCGACGAGCACAACGGCCGGCGCGTGCGCATGGGGCAGCTCGCCTTCGTCGGCTCGCACTCGATCAACGGCGTCTCGGCGCTGCACACCGAGCTGATGAAAAAGACGGTGTTCCGCGATCTCAACCGTCTCTACCCCGGCCGCATCAACAACAAGACCAACGGCGTTACGCCGCGGCGCTGGCTGATGCAGGCCAACGCCGGACTGACGCGCCTGATAGGGGACAGCATCGGCGACGGCTTCCTCGACAAGCTCGACGACATCAGCGGGCTGAACAAGCTCGCCGACGACCGCGGCTTCCAGGAGAAGTTCGCGGCGGTGAAACTTGCCAACAAGCAGCACCTCGCCAGGCTGATCGAGGCGGACACCGGGATCAGCGTCGATCCGGCGGCGATGTTCGACGTGCAGGTGAAGCGCATCCACGAATACAAGCGCCAGCTCCTCAACATCCTCGAGGCGGTGGCGCTCTACGACCAGCTCCGCGTCCACCCGGAGAAGGACTGGACGCCGCGGGTCAAGATATTCGGCGGCAAGGCGGCGCCCAGCTACTGGCAGGCGAAGCTGATCATCCACCTCATCAACGACGTGGCGCGGGTGGTGAACAGCGATCCGGCGGTGCACGACCTGCTCAAGATCGTGTTCATGCCCAACTACAACGTCAGCCTGGCCGAGGCGATCATTCCCGCCGCCGACCTGTCGGAGCAGATTTCGACGGCCGGCATGGAAGCGTCGGGCACAGGCAACATGAAATTCGCCCTCAACGGCGCGCTCACGATCGGCACGCTCGATGGCGCCAACGTCGAAATCCGCGAGAAGGTCGGCGCCGAGAACATCGTGATCTTCGGCCTGACGGCCGACGACGTCGACAAGAAGCGCCGCGAAGGCCACAACCCGCGCGCCATCATCGGCAACAACAGGCAGCTCGGCGAGGCGCTGGACACGATCGCCTCGGGCATCTTCTCGCCCGACGACACCAACCGCTACCGCGGGCTGGTCGACAACCTGATGACCACGGACTGGTTCCTGGTAACGGCTGACTACGCCGCCTACTACGACGCCCAGCGTTCGATCGACCAGCTGTGGAGCGACAAGACGGCCTGGTATTCCAAGACGATCCGCAACACGGCCAACGTCGCGTGGTTCTCGGCCGACCGCACGATCGGCGAATACGCCCGCGACATCTGGGACGTGCCAGTCACTGCATAGGCCGCATTGCCGCCCAGTGAAGCAAAGCGACCGCGACTTGTGAAGCGCGCGCCGCGCAAAATTCTTGCGCCCGATATCTGCGGGCCGTGCCATATTTGATGCATGGGCAAGCGTTCTCGGGAGGACGGGCAGCTCGACGCAGCCGCCGTCGCTGCCATCGTGGGGGGAGTGCACGACGACCCGTTCGGGGTCCTCGGGCCTCACCAGAAGGGCAAGGACTGGGTGGTGCGCGCCTTCGTCCCGGGCGCGGAATCACTCTCCGTTTCCGGCCTCGACGGGACGAAGTTCGGCACGCTCAAGCAGCGCGATCCGGC
>DASZQY010000271.1:0-4648 GCA_035549395.1 Bauldia sp. | reverse complement strand
GGCCCGTCCGATGCGTCGACGGCGTTGCAGATCAACGGCAAGACCGGCGTCGGCCTCGGCATCGTGCGCCAGGCCAGCGCCAATACGCTCGACATCTCCAAAGGCGTGCGCGCCGCCCTGGCCGACCTGCAAAGTTCGCTCCCCAAGGGCGTCGAGCTGCAGATCACCGGCGATGACGCAACCTACATCAGCGGCGCCATCTACGAGGTGCTGCTGACGTTGCTGATCGCGACCGCCATCGTGATCGGCATCATCTACGTTTTCCTGCGCTCGGTGCGCATCACCTTCATCCCGGCGATAACCGTGCCGATTGCGCTTTCCGGCACGCTGGCGGCGATGTGGCTCGCCGGCTTCTCGATCAACATCCTGACGCTGCTCGCGCTGGTGCTCTCGACCGGCCTCGTGGTCGATGATGCCATCGTCGTGATTGAAAACATCAGCCGCCAGCGATCGCTGGGACTGGGGCCACGCGCCGCCGCCGTATACGGCACCCGCCAGGTGTTCTTCGCCGTGCTGGCAACGACGGCGACGCTGGCGGCCGTGTTCATACCAATCTCGTTCTTCCCCGGCGTCACCGGATCGCTGTTCTCCGAGTTCGGCTTCGTGCTCGCCTTCGCCGTGACGCTGTCGTGCTTCGTTGCCCTGACGCTCTCGCCGATGCTTGCCTCGCGCCTGCTCAGCGACAAGGAACTCCACCACCACCACAACATCGTCGGCCGCGCGGTCATGGCCTTCGGCGCGAAGGCGAAGAATGTCTATGCCCATCTGCTCGACGCCGCGCTCGCCGCGCCGGTGGTGGTGATCGTGATTGCCGTCCTGTTCGCCGGCGGCGCCGTGCTCGCCTTCCAGCTCCTGCCGTCGGAACTGACGCCGCCGGAAGACCGCGGCCAGATCCCGATCTCCATCACCGTGCCGCAGGGCTCCACGGTCGACTATGCGCAGGATCAGATCAAGCTGATCGAAGCGGCAGCCATGCCGTTGCTGAAGAGCGGCGAGGCGACCAGCATGTTCACCATCGCCAGCAACAGCGGCAACGGCGGCTTCATGTTCATCACGCTGGCCGACTGGGACAAGCGCACGCGCAGCCAGGCGCAGATCACGGCGCAGCTCAATCGCGCGCTGCAGCGCATACCCGGCGTGCAGATCTTCGCCCGTTCATCGAACAGCCTGGGCATCCGCGGCGGCGGCCAGGGGCTCCAGTTCGCCATCACCGGCAACGACTACCAGTCGCTTTCCGATGCGGCGAGCAAGCTCCAGGCGGCGATGGAGAAGGAGCCGCAGATCTTTGGCACCGTGCAGGTGAACTACAACACCACGCAGGCGCAGGTTTCCGTCGATATCGACCGGCAGCGCGCTTCGGCTGCCGGCGTCTCGGTGAGCGACATCTCCAATGCCGTGCAGTTCCTGCTCGCCGGCAAGAACCTCGGCAATTTCTATATCGGCGACGACGCCATCGAGATCCTTGCAGGCGTGCCCGACGGCATGATCCAGGATCCCAATACGCTGGACAACATGCAGATGCGCACCAGCACCGGGAAGATGATCCCGCTGTCGTCGCTGGTGACCTTCAAGGAGACGGCGGTAGCGCCGAGCCTCCCCCGCCAGGACCAGCGCCGCGCCATCCCGATGGGCGCCAGCCTCGGCGACGGCGTCGACCTCAGACAGGCGATGAACGAGCTGGAGAAGCTGACGGCGACGACCCTGCCGGCCAACATCGGCATGGTCTACACCGGCGAGGCGAAGGAGCTGAACAGCGCCACCAGCGGCGTCATCCAGACGTTCGTCTTCGCCCTGCTGGTCGTGCTGCTGGTGCTCGCCGGGCAGTTCGAGAGCTTCGCCAGCGCCTTCATTCTGATCGCGACCGTGCCCTTCGGCCTCGCCGCCGCAGTCTTCGCGATGGTGCTCACCGGCGGCTCGATCAACATCTACTCGGAAATCGGGCTGGTGATGCTCGTCGGCCTGATGTCGAAGAACGGCATCCTGATCGTCGAATTCGCCAACCAGCTCCGGGACGCCGGCCAGTCGATCCACGACGCCATCCGCAACTCGGCGCTGATCCGCCTGCGCCCGGTGGTGATGACCATGATCGCAACCGTGCTCGGCGGCCTGCCGCTGGTGCTGCGCTCCGGCGCCGGGTCCGAAGCACGCCACGCCCTCGGCTGGGTGATCGTCGGCGGTCTCGGTATCGCCACGCTGGCGACGCTGTTCCTGACGCCGGTCGTGTTCTCGCTTCTCGCCCGCTTCTCCAAGCCGCGGGTGGCCGAGGAACAGCGGCTGGAGCGCGAGCTGAAGCACGCCGAGACGATCGGCGGCCACGACCTCGCACCGACCGCCGAGGAAGCCGGCGAGGAGCTGCCCGCGGCGGCGGAGTGACCGCCGCTACGGCGCGTCGACGGACACGCCGACCGGACGCCCGCCGAACAGGCGGCCGCCCTCGGCGGCGGCAAACAGTGCCACCACGATGATGCCGAAGACGAGCAGCGAGGCGATGAACGGCGTCGGTGTGCCGTCGAAAGTCTGCGCCACGGCGTAACCCAATGCCGCCGCGCCGACCGTGGAAAGCGAGCCGAAGACCGCCGAGGCAGTGCCCGCTACTTCGCCGAGCGGCTCCATCATCAGGGCCGGGACATTGCCCCAGCCGAGGCCGAGCGCGAGCATCGCGATGCCCATGAACAGGATGAACACCCAGAGCGGCATGCCGGCGACGACGTCGATGGCGAGCCAGACCGCCACGGCGACGACGAAAGCCACCATGCTGGCATGCGACAGACGCCGCATGCCGAAGGTGGCGACCAGCCGGGCATTGATGAAGAAGGCGACGGCCGAGACGATCGGCGCGACTGCGAAGGCGAGCGGGAAGAGCGGGCCAAGTCCGTATACGCCGACGTAGATGGGCTGGGACGAGTTGACCATGCCGAGCACGGCACCGAACAGGAACGTGCTGGCCAGCGCGTAGAAGAGGGACATGCGGTTGCCGATGACGGCGGCGAAGCCGCCGCCGATCGCGGCGAGCGTCAATGGACGCCGCTGGCCGGCCGGGAGGCTCTCCGGCAGGCGGAAGTATGTCCACAGCGCGAAGACAACACCGACCAGGCCCATGAAGCCGAAGATGATCTGCCAGGAGCCGGTGAGCAGAATGAGCTGGCCGACGCCGGGCGCCAGGATCGGCGAAATCATGAACACCGACCAGATCATCGACATGACTTCGGCCATCTCGCGTCCCGCATAGCGGTCGCGGATCGCGGCTTGCGCGGCGACGGCGCTGGCGGCCGACCCCATGCCTTGCAGGAAGCGAAGGGCAAGCAGGGCAGGGAACGTCGGGGCAAGGGGCGCGGCCAGTGAAGCGAGCGAATAGAGCGCGAGGCCGAGAAGCAGCGGGACGCGGCGACCGTAGCGATCGACCAGCGGCCCGAAGACGAGCTGCGGCAGGCCAAGCCCGATCGCGAATACCGTCAGCACCAGCGAGCGGTCATTCTCGTTGGTCACGCCGAAGGCGGCGCCCATGTTGGGCAGCGCCGGCAGCATGACGTCGATGGCCGCCGAGTTGATCATGTTGATCGCCGCCATCAGCGCGACGAACTCGATCCGGCCGATGGCGGAGGAGCGGAAGGCCATGCGGGTCTCTCGCGGCGGGAGGGCAGGAATCAGGACGGACGCCGCTATGTAGCGGCGTCCGTCGACTTGTCGAGCCTAGAAGCGGTTGGTGTCGTCCTGGCTGCGGGCGTGAGCCGGCACGCCGCCGCCGGCGGGTGCCGTCCGCGGCCGGCGGAAGCGTGCGATGAGCTGGTCCCAGCGCGCACGCCCCTTTGCCAGCGCCGACAGCGAGGCCGGGGTAACCACCAGCGTGAGGATTGTCGAGAAGCTGAGGCCGAAGACGATGGCGGTCGAAAGCTGGATCCACCACTGCGTCGACGGCGCGCCGAACGTGATCGCCCGGTTGACGAAATCGACGTTGAGACCGAAGGCGATCGGCAGCACGCCGAGGACCGCGGTGACGGCGGTGAGCAGCACCGGCCGCGCACGCTCGCGGCAGGTCCTGAGGATCGCTTCCTCGACCGGCACGCCTTCGTGGCGCAGGCGATCGTAGGTGTCGATCAGCACGATGTTGTTGTTCGTGACGATGCCTGCCAGCGCGATGATGCCGACGCCAGTCATGACCACGCCGAAGGCCTGGTGCATGACGATGAGGCCGATGAACACGCCGATGGTCGAGAGGACCACCGCCGAGAGCACCAGCGCGACGCTCGACAGCTTGTTGAACTGCGCCAGCAGCACAGCAAAGATCAGGAAGAGGGCCGCACCGAAGGCGCTCATCAGGAACGACTCGGCGTCGGCGCGATCCTCGTCCGAACCGACCAGCTTCCACTTGACGAGGCCCTTGAAGTCCGTCGCCGCGAGCTGCTTGCTGATCGCATCCTGCACACCCGCCACCTGGACGCCGGGGGCGACGTTGGCGGTGACGTTATCGACGCGCACGCCATCGACACGGTTGATGAGGCCAACCCGTTCCTCGGGCACCCGCGCGACGAAGTTGCTGATCGGCACCGAGCCGGCCGGCGTCTGCACCTCGAGCTCGTCGAGCTGATCGAGGGTGCGGCGATCCTTGGGCAGGCGGACGATGATGTCGACCGCCTTGTCGGTGTCGCTC
>DASZQY010000270.1:0-1882 GCA_035549395.1 Bauldia sp. | reverse complement strand
GTCGTCATGATCAGCCCGGGCACGATGTACGCCCCGTAGCTGATGCCGTTGATGTCCGAGATCCGGCTGCCGATCGCCGAGCCGAAGACGATGAAATAGAGCGCCGTGGTGATCACGGGCGCGATGATGCTCTGCAGAAGGGTGCGGAAAGTGCGCGCCATTTCAAAAGCGTAGATCGTACGGACGGCCGTAAGGTTCATCGGTCGTTCCTCACGAGGCTGACGAAGATGTCTTCCAGCGAGCTCTGGCTGGTCGAAAGATCGCGGAAGCGGATGCCGGCGTCGGATAGCGCCGTCAGCAGCCGCGTGATTCCCGTCCGCTCGCCGCGCGTATCGTAGGTGTAGGTCAGCGCCAGCCCGTCGGCCGACAGCGCCAGGTTGAACGGCGCCAGCGCCTCGGGCAGGGCACCAAGCCTGGTCTGCAGCTGCAGCGTCAGCTCCTTCTTGCCGAGCTTCTGCATCAGCTCGGTCTTGTCCTCGGTGAGGATTATCTCGCCTTTGTTGATGACGCCGATGCGGTCTGCCATCTCCTCGGCTTCCTCGATGTAATGGGTGGTGAGGATGATGGTCGTGCCGGCTTCCTTCAGTCGCCGCACGGTCTCCCACATGTCCTTGCGCAGTTCGACGTCGACGCCCGCGGTCGGCTCGTCGAGGAACAGGACCTCCGGCTCGTGCGCCAGCGCCTTGGCGATCAGCACCCGCCGCTTCATGCCGCCCGAGAGCGTCATGATGTTCTGGTCGCGCTTGTCCCACAGCGACAGGTCGCGCAGCACCTTCTCGACGAACGCCGGGTTCGCAGGCTTGCCAAAGATGCCGCGGCTGTAGCTCGCCGCCCGCCACGGCGAGATGAAGGCATCCGTGGTCAGCTCCTGAGGCACCAGCCCGATCATGCCGCGCGTGGCGCGGTATTCGCGGAGGATATCGTGCCCCGCGACCGTCACGGTGCCCCCGCTCGGCGTCACGATCCCGCAGATGATGTTGATCAGCGTCGTCTTGCCCGCGCCGTTCGGTCCGAGCAGGCCGAAGATCTCGCCCTGTCGGATTTCCAGGTCGACGCTTTTCAGCGCCTGGAACCCGGAAGCATAGGTTTTGCTAAGCCCGCGGACGGATATGATCGAGGACATCGGCTAGGCCCGTCTGGAATGCGGCAGATGCATGGCTGCGCCGACCGTATGCCGGTTCAGGCGGAGGGGAGCCTGTGCCATACAGACTGCACAAAATGCAAGCACTGGGAGGACGATTTGGCAGCCGATGGCAAACCCGTTGTTGCGGGCGTTGAGATCAGGGGCAGTTGGGGCCCCCGCTACGAGGAGATTTTGAACGCGGAAACGCTGGCTTTCCTGGCCGGGCTGCACCGCAAGTTCAACGCCAGCCGGCTGCGCCTGCTTGCCCGCCGCGAGGAGCGCCAGGCCGCCTTCGATGCCGGCGGCCTGCCGGATTTCCTGCCCGAGACGAAATCCGTCCGCGACGGCGACTGGAAAGTCGCGCCGATTCCGAAGGATTTGCTCGATCGCCGCGTCGAGATTACCGGCCCCACCGATCGCAAGATGGTCATCAACGCCCTCAACTCGGGCGCGAAGGTGTTCATGGCCGATTTCGAGGACGCCAACTCGCCGACCTGGGTCAACCAGATCGAAGGCCAGATCAACCTCAAGGATCGCTGGGCGAACAAGATCGACTTCACCGATTCCTCGACCGGCAAGGAATACAAGCTGAGCGCCAGGCCCGCGGTGCTCCTGGTGCGCCCGCGCGGCTGGCACCTGCCGGAGGAGCATCTGGTTGTCGACGGCCAGCCGATGTCCGGCGGCCTGTTCGATTTCGGCCTCTACTTCTGGCTCAACGCGAAGACGGCGATCGCCGCCGGCAGCGGCCCGTACTTCTAC
>DASZQY010000269.1:0-4889 GCA_035549395.1 Bauldia sp. | reverse complement strand
TGGACGCATTCGAAGCCAACGCCGACGCGATGATGCGGCGCTGCGCGCGCGAAGGCATTGCCCTGCGCCCGCACGCCAAGACCCACAAGTCCTCCACAATAGCCCGCCGCCAGATGGACCTTGGTGCGGTGGGGATCTGCTGCGCGACGATCGAGGAAGCAGCCGCCATGGCTGCCGCCGGCGTGACTGGCATTCTGGTCACATCGCCGATCGTATCTCTGGGAAAGATGGCGGCGATCATCGCGATCGCGGAACGGGTGCCCGACATCAGCGTCGTGGCGGACAACGCCGACAACGTCGTGGCGTGGAACGTGTTGGCGCAAGCGTTGCCCGGCCGTCTTTCGGTGCTCGTCGATCTCGACGTCGGCCAGCACCGCACCGGTGTCACGTCGCCGGAAGAGGCGGTCCGCCTGGCCAGAACGATCGCGGCCAGCGATTACCTCCTCTTTGCCGGCGTTCAGGCCTATGCCGGCCACATCCAGCACATAGCGGACTATCCGGCCCGGCTAGAGCAGGCGAAGGCGACCGGGGCGGCGATACGGCGGTGTGCCCAGGCTTTGACGGAATCGGGCTTGCCACCGAGAATTGTCAGCGGAGGCGGTACAGGCACCCACGCAATCGAGCCACCGCTCGGAGCCCTGAACGAACTTCAGGCGGGCTCCTACGTCTTCATGGACGTGGAATACGCAGCGATCGCCTTCGAAGGAGCGCCCGCGCTGCCGTTTCGTTCTTCTCTGTTCGTCCAGTCCACCGTGATCAGCGCCAACGTCCCCGGGTTCGTGCAAACCGACGCCGGGACGAAAGCCTTTGCCACCAACGGCCCCCCGCCGGAGATCACGTTCGGGGCACCGGCCGGCTCGACCTACAGCTATCTCGGCGATGAGCACGGACGCATCGCGCTGCCCGCCGGAAGCAAACCTCCCCGGCTCGGGGATCGCATCGAGTGCCTGACTCCCCACTGCGATCCGACGGTGAATCTCTATGACCACTACGTGTGCGTGCGCGGTGAAACGGTAGTCGGAACCTGGCCGATCGACGCTCGTCGATCCTGATCGAGGATTGCGCCATGGACTCCATGCAGGCGGGCGTTACGGGCAAGCCCGATCTTCACCATCCGCCGACTTCCGGGCGCGCCTACCGCGACTCCAATCCCCGTATCCCGTTTCGCATGTCCAGCCATCGGCCACCACTCGCCGCTCCGAACGGCAAGCCGCTCATCGTCCACGTGATCGTCAACGTCGAATACTGGCCTTTCGAGCGGCCGACGCCGCGTACGATCGTAGTCCCGCCCCATGGCGCGAGTCATGTTCCCGACGTTCCGAACTTCTCATGGGCCGAATACGGCAACCGCTGCGGCGTGCCGCGATTGCTGAGGGTGCTGGGCGATCGCAAGGTGCCGGCGAGCCTCAGCATCAACGCCAGCGCGATCGAGGTCTATCCTTCGCTGGCCGACGAGTGCCGTGCGGCGGGGTGGGAGTTCGTCGGACACGGCGTCGAGCAGCGTTCGCTGAGCGCCGAGCCCGACGAGCGCGCAATGATCAGTCGTGCGCTGGAACAGCTCGAGCAGTTCTGCGGGCGGCGGCCGCGTGGCTGGATGAGCCCCGGCTGGAGCGAAACCTTCGACACGCCCGATTATCTGCGCGCGGCGGGCATCGAGTACATCTTCGAGTGGGCAATCGACGACCTGCCGAACTGGATGTGGACCAAGCATGGCCCCCTGATCGCCATGCCCTACGGATTGGACCTGAACGACAGCGTGGTCGTCGCCATCGAGAAACACTCGACGACTGAGTTTCGCCTGCGTGTCGAGGAAACCGTCAAGACCTTCATCCGCGAGATCGACGAGACCGGCCAGCCGCGCGTGCTCACTCTGCCTCTGCACCCGCACCTCATGGCAGTTCCCCACCGCATCAATGGACTGATCGATATCATCGAGGGGCTGCAGCAGCTGCCGCAGGCGATTTTCATGACCGGCAGCGAGATTGCGGAGTGGTTCGTGCGCGAAGTGCCGGCGCCGGAACTGAGCGCATTGCAGCCGCGATGACGCCGGCCACGCTCGAAAGCTCCGTCGATCAACTGCTGCCGGTTGCGGCGGGCCTGTTCGATGAGATCGGCCGCAGAACGACCCGCGACGGAGCCATCTGTCGCGAGCCCTTCGGCCCGGGCGAGCAGATCGCCGCCGACCTCGTGTCGAACGCAGCCCGTGACCTCGACTTCGACGTCGCCGCGGACCTTGCCGGCAACCTGCACATCAAATGGGATGCGCTGGGGAACGACGTGCAGACATGCATGACCGGCTCCCATCTCGACTCGGTACCGCGCGGCGGCAACTTCGACGGGCTCGCCGGTGTGCTGGCGGGCCTAATCGCCGTAGCCGCCCTTCGCCAGGCCGGCCTGAAACCCTGTGTCAATCTCACGGCCCTTGCGCTTCGTGGCGAGGAGAACGCGTGGTTTGCCTGCAATCACATCGGGTCTCGGATCGCCCTCGGTCTGTTCGAGCCGCGTCTGCTCGAGGAAGCCAAGCGGTACGACACCGGCCTTTCTCTTGGCCACTACATGCGCGATGCCGGATTCGATTTGCAGCCGATCCGGATGCGGGTACGTTCCATTACTCCGGCCCGTGTCCGCTCCTTTCTGGAACTGCATATCGAGCAGGGACCGGCGCTCGTAAACGCCGGACTTGGCGTGGGCGTCGTAAGCGGCATCCGCGGCACCCTCCGCCACCGCTCATGTGAATGCCACGGCGCGTACGGACACGCCGGAACGGTGCCACGGCACCTGCGGCATGATGCCGTGGCGGCCGTCGCGGACCTCATCGTCGGGATGGACCGATACTGGGTGCAATCGGAAACGTCTGGCGAAGATCTCGTCATGACCTTCGGACAGGTCGCGACCAATCCGGAAAGTCACGCGGTGACCGTGATACCAGGCGAGGTCAGCTTCAGCTTCGAAGCGCGCAGCCATTCTCGCCGCACGCTGGACCAGGCAGAGAAGACGCTGCAGGATTCTGCGGCCGCCATCGGGGAGAAACGCGGCGTGACCTTTCTTCTCAATCCGCCGTCGCGTTCCGACCCCGTGCCCATGGACGCCACCCTCCGCGCGGAGCTCATCAAGACAGCGGAAGATCTTGGCGTGCCGACGATCGAGCTTGCGAGTGGCGCCGGCCACGACGCCGCCGATTTCGCCGAAGCGGGCATCCGCAGCGGCATGATCTTCGTTCGCAACCCGAACGGCAGCCACAATCCTGAGGAGGCGATGTCGATGGAGGATTTCCGCACCGCCGTACTCATCATGGCGTCGGCCCTCGCCACCGAAGCGACCACGGCCGATTAAGCGTGTCATGACCGCTGCATCGCATCCCTCAACCCTTGCGCCGCACGAACTCACCGGGGCCGCTGCCGTCCGGGCGATCACCGAGGGAACGCTGACTGCAGAAGAGCTTGTCCGCTCGTGCCTCGAGCGAATCGGGGAACGCGAGTCGACCATCGGAGCTTGGGCGCACCTTGACGCCGACGCGGCCATCGCCCGGGCACGGGAGCTCGACCGGGACACCGTACGCGGGCCACTCCACGGCATCCCAATAGGCGTGAAGGACGTTATAGACACGGCCGACATGCCGACCGCGTACGGCGCGCCGTATTACGCCGGATGGCAGCCGGTGGCCGACGCCTCATGCGTCGCTCTGCTGAAGCACGCCGGCGCAATCATCCTCGGCAAGACAACGACACCGGAATTTGCGTGCGGCCGCATATGCGACACTGCCAATCCATGGAATCCCCAACACACCGCCGGCGGATCGTCGGCAGGATCCTGTGCGGCGGTCGCTGACCTGATGGTGCCCATGGCACTCGGCACGCAATCCGCGGGCTCGCTTATCCGGCCGGCTTCGTATAACGGCGTCATCGGTTTCAAGCCGACATTTGGAATGGTCAGCGTGGCTGGCTGGAAGTACTTCAACGGTTCTTTCGACACCATCGGGCTGATTTCGCGCACCGTGGAAGATGTGGCGCTGCTGTGGCGGGTGCTGCTCGGTTTGGAGCCCGAGGTCCTGAATCCACTCGGCCGCCCTCCACGCATCGGTGTCTGTCGATCGCCCTGGATCGCCCCCATCGGGGAGGCAAGCCAGCACGTGGTGACGAGCGCGGCCGAGCGCATGGCCGCGGGCGGCGCTGAGGTCGTCGAGATCACTCTGCCCGTGGAGTGTGACAATCTCGTCGAGATTCATCTCCAGATACAGGCGTTCGAGGCTGCCCGTTCGTATGCGCACGAGTACTTCAGCCGGCCGGAACTCAATCCGAATGTGCGCCGGCTGATCGAAGCGGGCTTCGCGGTTCCGTTCGCGGAATACCAGCGACTTCTCCTTGCCGCCGCAGCCGCACGCAACGCAATGGCACGAGCGTTCAAAGGATTTGATGCGCTGATCGCACCAAGCGCCTCGAGCGAAGCGCCCAACGGGCACCACGACCTCGGTGACTCCGCCGTCAATCGGCCCTGGACGCTCCTAGCCGGCCCCTGCATCAACCTGCCGGGATACCTAGGCCCGACCGGCTTGCCAATCGGATTTCAACTGTCGGGCGCTTGGGGTGACGACTGGCACCTGCTTTCGGTCGCGCAATGGGTCGCGGAAGCTTTAGCCGTCGGGTCTTAGCCAAGTGACTTACGACAGAGTCGCGCGCCGCGAAATCCAGAAACGTAGGGGTTGGCTGCTTTGCGCCAAAAGCGGACATTATGCGCTTCAGCTCCATGAAGGATAGTTGGTGAGAAGGAAACCCGTCAGTCATTCCTTCAATGCAATCGGGACGATTCCGCCGCAATTCGCCGTGATTTTGGTCGCGGCGGTGCGGACGCTTTCCGTTAGCGATTGCCGCCACCGAAACGACGGCACTGTG
>DASZQY010000268.1:0-7009 GCA_035549395.1 Bauldia sp. | reverse complement strand
CGGCGACGCCTTGCGATACCGCCAGCGCCACGGCGATGAGCCAGGGCGAAACGATGACGAATAGCCATACGACACCCATCCCCGGGCGGAGCTGCATGAGCCACCGCAGACTCCCTTTCTCGATCGAAAGGATGAGGACGGCTACCACCGTGATCGCCGGTACCACCGGCCCGGTTGTGACGATGCCGAGGCCGAGCCCCGTCCAGAACAACGCCGCGGCGATCTCGGTCGCGTCGCGGCCGAGCCAGCAGCGCGCAAGCGCGCCGGCGCACAGCACCGAGGCCGCGAGGCCCAACGCATCGGCAGACGCAAGCCGCGCTTCGAGGCCGACAAGGCCGCTTGCCGCGACGAAGAGGCCCGCAATCAGCGCCATGCGCGACGAGCCGAAGGCGATCGCCAGCCACCAGGTCAGCATGGCGGCCGCGATTCCCGCCAACAGGGACGGCAGGCGATCAACCCAGATCGGCGGATTACCCCCGGTCAGATGGACCAGCAGCGCCTGTATCCAATAGGGGCCGCGCGGGCGCCATTCGTCGTTCTCGGTTTGCAGCCGCACGCTGGCGTAGTCGCCGGCCGCCACCATCGCGCGGGCGGCGACGGCGTAGCCCGGCTCCTCGCCATCCACAGGCGGGGTCGAGACGAAGCCCGGCAGGAAGCAGGCCAGCGCGACGACGAGTATGGCCGCGAGGCTCGCCAGCGGCGACCGCGCCAGCACCTCGCCAAACCTTTCGACCTGCAAAGACAGCATGGGGCGCGGAAGGTAGCAGGAACAGTCGCCGCAAACAGCTTTGATGAGCGCACCTCATTGACATCATCCACGGCGCGCGGATTACTGCCGCGCCCGCCATCTCTCGCCTTTCGTCCCACCAACCCATGAGCCCGACCGTGAAGCCAACCGGCATCGGCCTGATCGGGGCCGGAAACATCAGCAGCCAGTACCTGAAGGCCGCCAAGTCATTTCCGATGCTCGATGTACGCGGCATCGCCGATATCAACCCGGAAGCGGCCAAGGCGCGCGGCGCCGAGTTTGGCGTGCCGGCAATGACCGTGGCCGAACTTCTCGCCGATCCCGGCGTCGCGATCATCGTCAATCTGACGATCCCGAAAGCGCACGTCGAAGTCGGCCTCCAGGCGATCGCCGCCGGCAAGCACGTCCATTCCGAGAAGCCGCTCGGGATCACGGTGGCGGAAGGGCGCAAGCTGATGGCGGCCGCCGCGAAGAAGGGCGTCCGCGTCGGCGCCGCCCCCGACACGTTCCTCGGCGGTGCCCACCAGACGTGCCGCAAGCTGATCGACGAAGGCGCGATCGGACAGGTGATCGGCGGGATCGCCTTCTTCGGCACGCCCGGCCACGAACGCTGGCACCCCAACCCCGCGTTCTATTATCAGCCCGGCGGCGGCCCGGTCCTGGACATGGGCCCCTACTACATCACCGCCCTCGTCAACCTGCTCGGACCCGTGGCGCGTGTCGCGGCGATCACGTCGACGCCACGCAAGACGAGAACAATCACCAGCCAGCCGCTCAACGGCAAGAAGATGCCGGTGAAGGTGGCGACCCACGCGTCGGCGACGCTGGAGTTTGCCTCCGGCCCGGTCGTGACGGTCGTGTTGAGCTTCGACATCGCCCGCTACCGTCACCCGCCGATCGAGATTTACGGCACGGCCGGTTCGCTCGGTGTCCCCGATCCGAACTGGTTCGACGGCGAGATCCTGATCGCCACCGCGACCGAAGACTGGAAGCCGGTGCCCATCCAGCACGGCCACGCCGAGCATAACCTGCGCGTCATGGCGGTCGCGGAGATGGCGGAAGCGATCCGCAGGAAGCGTCCGCACCGCGCCAGCGGCGACCTTGGGTTCCACGTGCTGGAGGTCATGGAGGCGTTCCAGCGTTCGTCCGATACCGGCAAGGCCGTGAAGATCAGGACGCAGCCCAGGCGGCCGAAGATGCTGCCGACCAGCCTCAAGACCGGCGAGTTCGACTGATGGCGAAGAAACAGGCGCTGATCGTCTGGGGCGGCTGGCTCGGCCACGAGCCCGAACAGGGCGCGGCCATCGTCCGCCAGATGCTGGAAGAAGAAGGCTTCGGCGTCCGCGTCGAGACCTCCACCAGGGCATTCGCCGATCCGGCGCTCGGCGAGCTAAGCCTCATCGTCCCGATCTACACCATGTCGAAGATCGAGAAGGACGAGGTGGCCAACCTGTCGAAGGCAATCCGGTCCGGCGTCGGCATCGGCGGGTACCACGGCGGCATGGGCGATGCCTTTCGCGAATCCACCGACTACCAGTTCATCGTCGGCGGCCAGTGGGTCGCGCACCCCGGCAACGTCATCGACTACACGGTGAACATCACGCGGCCGGACGATCCGGTGATGGCTGGCGTCCGCGATTTCCCCTACCGCTCGGAGCAGTACTACATGCACGTCGACCCGGCGAACGAAGTGCTCGCCACCACGACGTTCGGCGGGGATCATGCCTCGTGGATCGCCGGTGTTGTCATGCCGGTGGTGTGGAAGCGGCGGCACGGCGAAGGCCGCGTCTTCTACTCATCGCTCGGCCACGTCGCGAAGGAATTCGAGGTGCCCGAGATGCGGACCATCCTCAAGCGCGGCCTGCTCTGGGCGGCGCGCTGATCGGCCCGTTTACAAACCGGCCGGGTTGGTGCTTCTAGACGCCGAAAGGCGTCATAGCGAGGGGAATCGATGCTCGCGCGTATCTACAAGCCGGCCCGCACGGCCATGCAATCGGGCAAGGCGGCCGCCGAAAAGTGGATGCTGGAGTACGAACCGGAGATCCGACCCGCGGCCGACCCGCTGATGGGCTACACCTCGCAGGCGGACATGCGCCGGCAGATCAGGCTGGAGTTCGACACCCGCGACGAGGCCATCCGCTACGCCGAGCAAAACGGCATCCCCTACAGCCTGGCGGAAGCGCAGGAGCCGGCGCCGAAGAAACTCTCCTATTCCGACAATTTCCGCTACGGCCGGCCAACACCCTGGACGCACTAACGGCGGCGGAACACGTCGGCCGCGATCACGTTGTTACATCTGCACAAGGAGTTACGACATGCGCGTTTCTTCTATGTTCCGTGGAGTTTTCCTTGCCCTGGCGATGCTGGCAGTCAGCGTGCCGATGGCGCACGCCGCCACTGGCACGGTCAGGATCAAGGTCGTGAAGGCCGGCTTCATCTTCGGCGGCTCCGGCGGCAGCGGAACGCTGACGCTCGGCGGCAAGACCTACTATCTGTCGATCGGCGGGCTGAGCGCCGGTCTCGTGATCGGCGCGGCCGAGCTGAACTTCTCCGGCACCGCCAGCCACCTGAACAAGCCCGGCGACATCGCCGGCGTCTATGGAGCCGTCGGCGCCGGCGTGGCGGCGGACCACGGCCCGGGCATCATCACGCTGGGTAACCAGAAGGGCGTGCTGCTGGAGCTGACCGGGCGCCAGAGGGGCCTGCTGGTCAACGTCGACCTCAGCGGAATGGTGATCTCGCTCAAGTAGCCCCGCGATACGTCGCGAGACATTTTTGGCCGCCGCCGGTGCATCGCGCTGGCGGCGGTTTTGCTATGGGCCATCGGCCGTCGCGGCGCGGTTCACCCCCGCCACGCTGGTCGGCGCCAGATCCCGCCCCGAGAAAACCGGGAGGGCGAAGGGCTAAGCCTGCATCGGCCGCTTCGGGGGCATAGGCAACGGGTCGTGGCCGACCGTGCTCAGGGCCGCGTTGAAGGCCGACAGACTGACATTGTCCCCGACAAACGCGCAGCCGGTCTGGTCGAAGGCGAGCGCGAACACGTCGCCGGATGAATTAACCAGGCCGACGATGTCGGTGATCGGCGTGGTCGCTGCGGCGAGCTGGCCCGGGATCGCCTTCGACGCCTTCTCGGCGGCGTCGCCGGTCAGCCACGCCACCTCAGCCGCCTGCGGCACAAGCTGCCCCATGACGTCCGTCTTCGAGAAAAAGCAGGCGTCGGCGGCCTTCGCCGCAGTGCCTGCCATGCCGAACAGGATCGCAGCCGGCAGGACGAGCGCCGCTGCGCGCGGAAATCTGCGCATGGATATTCCCCCTTCAGGCTCGCGAAACCGCGGGCCGCGCTCTGCAAAGATGCCGGACCGAAGGGCGAACAGACCCCCCAGCGCTGATACGCTCAGCGGCCCCTCAGCCGCGCCATACATTGTCAGTTTTGACCGGGCCGGAGAGTCTCACAAGTAAATTCTCGCGGCTGGCGCAAACGCCGCGGCATGGAACCCGGACCAGGCGTTGGCGACTTGGCGACCCCGGCAGGGCTCGAACCTGCGACCTGCCGCTTAGAAGGCGGCTGCTCTCGTCCAGCTGAGCTACGGGGTCCAACAAATGGTCGGGGCGGCAGGATTCGAACCTGCGGCCCCCTGCTCCCAAAGCAGGTGCTCTACCAGGCTGAGCTACACCCCGGGCCGCTCGCGGGATTACACGGCCCCGCCCGCCGCTTCAAGCGGGGGGGCGCGTTGTCAGGCGCCGCCTGCTGGCTATACTCCCGCGCCTTTTGCCGGCGACGTCGTAGCGGACAGTCCTCTTCTTCATGGCCAAGAGCGCCAAGCGCCCGCCGACGCCAGCCAAGGCAGCCCGCCGATCGCGCGCATCGCTGGCGCGCATCTGGATCACGGTGGTGGTGCTGCCGGTGGTAATCGCCGCGGCCGCGATCTACGGCATCTTCCGCTCCTCCAACGCCGCGCCGCCGGCGCCGCAGCCGACGCCCGACCATCCGGCGCTGATCGACCACGTCGAGTCGCTCTACAACGACATCAGCGTCTACAAGCGCTACGACGGCGACCTGATGCTGCTCTTCGGGGCCCAGCGCCTGCATTACATCGAGTCGATCATCAATCCGAACGATCCGCTCGAACTCCCGGTGACCTACACGCAGTCGATGGCTGCCGGGGCGCTGGCCTATCCGACCGAGCTGAAGTCGGCAATGATCATCGGGCTCGGCGGTGGCCGCACGAGCGTCTATCTGCACAAGTCGGTGCCCGACCTCGACTTCACGGCGGTCGAACTGGATCCCGACGTCGTCCAGCTCGGCGCCAAGTACTTCGGCGTGCACCCCGAAACGAACTTCGCCGTCGAGATCAACGACGGGCGGGTACACCTGGCGCGCACCGACAAGCAGTACGACGCCATCCTGATCGACGCCTACCGCGGCCCGTTCGTGCCGTTCCACCTGCTGACGACGGAGTTCTACAAGCTGGTCGCGGCGCACCTGAAGCCGGGCGGCGTCGCCGTCCAGAACGTCGAGCCGACGACCATGCTTTTCGACAGCGCCGTGGCGACGATCAGCGCCGCCTTCCAGCACCTCGTCTTCCTCAAGGGCGAGGACAACATCGTCATCGTCGCCTACAACGGACCGGAGAAGGACGAGGCGACCTTGCAGAAGCAGGCGGCCGACCGGCAGGCGCAATATCACTTCCGCTACGATCTGCCGACGCTGCTGCAGAATCGATTCACGCCGGCCTGGGACCACAGCGCCAAGGCGCTCACCGACGACTTTGCGCCGGTCGAGTTCCTGAAGGCGGTCGAACGTCACAACGCGAAGCAGCAACCGTGAGCGACGCCGAGGAGCAGCAGGCCGCAAGCCGTGCCGCCACCGCGCTGGTGATTTTCGATGTCGCCAGCCTCGGCTTCATCTCGCTCGGCTTCGAGATGGTGGCCAGCCGCATCCTCACGCCGCTGTTCGGCGGCACGATCTACACCTGGGCCACCATCATCTCGATCGTGGTGGCGGGCCTGATGGCCGGCTATTTCATTGGCGGGCTGGTGGCCGACAGGTTCCCGAATTTCCGCGTCGCGGCGATCATCAAGCTTGCCGCGGCGGCCTACCTCGGCCTGGTATTCGCCCTCGCCGATGGCAGTCTCGAGGCGCTCGCCAACTCGGTAAGCGGCGACATCGCGGCGCTGTTCGCCTGCGGCGTGGTGGTCTGTTTCCCGTCGATGGTGGTGATGGGCATGTACTCGCCGCTTTCGGTGCGTCTGCTGCTCAGGCGGGCCGGCGACGCCGGCAAGATCTCCGGCGGGCTGTTCGCGATTTCCTCGCTCGGCAACATCGCCGGCATCATCGTGACGACGTTCGTGCTCATCCCGAGCGTCGGCACACGCGCCATCACCGGCGGCTTCGCAGCCTTCCTCGCGATATCGGGGCTGGTGTCACTGGCAGCCTATCTCAGCCGGCGCGACGACTGACAATTTCAGGCGCCTCCAGCCACCACGACTGGACGCTGACTCGCCCCTGTCATCCTCCGCGAAAGCGGAGGACCGGACGCAGCCACGCCACGGCCAGAAGCCCGAGCACGATCCTCCGGTCTCGTGCGTGCCACACTCGCCGGAGATAGCAGACCAAAGGATTCCTAGTGGGAGGCGAAGCCGCCGCCGCCGTCGGGGCGGATTTCCGCGGCCATCAGGCCCTTGCCGCCGGTGCCATAGCGCACCAGCACGACCTGGCCCGGCCGCAGCTCCGTCATGCCGAAGCGGCGCAGCGTCTCCATGTGGACGAAGATGTCCTCCGTCCCCTCGCCGCGCGTCACAAAGCCGTAGCCGCGCACGCGGTTGAACCATTTCACCACCGCACGCTCCAGGCCGCTGGTCGGCACGACGGTCGTGTGCGTCCGCGCCGTGGTGACCTGCGGCGGATGGACCGCCGTCGATTCGTCCATGCTGACGACACGGAAGGCCTGCAGGCCCTTGGCGCGATTGAGCACCTCGACGACGACCCGCGCGCCTTCGTAGGCGGTCTGGAAACCGCCGCGGCGCAGGCACGTCACGTGCAACAGCACATCGGGCATGCCGCTGTCGGGAACTATGAATCCATAGCCCTTGGAAGCATCGAACCACTTGATAACACCAGCGACCTCAATGAGATCTACCGGTGCTTCCTCATTGACGTCGCCGCCAAGCGGAAGTTCGGGAGAAGCTTTCGCCCCCATACTGACAGCCTCACGCACCGCATCTTTCGGCTTTGGCCTCGCCGAATCCGTCTTAACCATA
>DASZQY010000267.1:0-4750 GCA_035549395.1 Bauldia sp. | reverse complement strand
TGGCCCGACGCTTCCGCGTTCGCGGTCGACGCGGCGCTGGTCGAGCGCATGGACCTGGCTCGCGAAGTGGCGTCAGCCGCGGCCTCGATCCGCACCGCCAGGAACCTGCGCAACCGCCTGCCGCTCAGCCGGCTCACCGTGGCGCACCCCGATCACGCCGTGCTCAACCCGCTGCGTTCGGTGATCGCCGAGGAGGCGAACGTCAAGGAAGTCGTGTTCGCCGACAAGCCATCGGATTTCGGTTCCGAGGTGCTGGTTATAAACCCGCGTATCGTCGGCAAGCGGCTCGGTTCGGCGATGAAGGACGTGCTCGCCGCGGCCAAGGGCGGCAACTGGCGCCGTCTCGACAACGGCGCCATCGATGTCCTCAGCCACCGCATCGAGGCGGGCGAGTACGAGGTTCGCTTCCAGGCGCGCTCCGGCCTCGACGCCACCAGCTTCGACGGCAACGCTGGCGTCGTCGTCCTCGACACGAAGATCACGCCCGAACTTGAGCGCGAGGGTCTGGCGCGCGATTTCATCCGCCTCGTGCAGGTCGCCCGCAAGGATGCCGGCTTCAACGTTGCCGATCGCATCGCGATTTCCGTAAAGACGGGACCGGCGGGGAAGGCGGCGCTCGACGCTTATGGGGACACCATCCGGCGCGAGACGCTTGCCGTGTCGCTCACCGAAGCGGCGCCAGCCGGTAGCGTGTCGGAAGCCAAGCTCGGCGACGAGCCGATCACGATCGGCGTCACGAAGGCGGCATAGCGGACGCTAGTCCGCCGCGGTCTCGCCCTCGGCGATCTCGATCGCCGTCGGCGGCGCCGCGTTGTGTCCGGCAAAGCGGCCGAGAGTACCCCGGCGACCGACGAGGATCACCGTCGCCAGCACGGCCGCAACGGCGGAGACCACGAAGGTCGTCTCGGGACCGGCCATCTCGGCAATCTTGGGCGCGGCGTACGGCGCGATCACGCCGGCGAACCAGCGCACGAAATTGTAGCCGGCGGAAGCCACCGGGCGCGGCGCGCTGGAAACCTCCAGCGCCATTTCGGTGAAGACGGTGTTGTTCACGCCCATCAGCGCCCCGGAGAGCACGACCGCCGCCACCACCCACGGCTTGGCGCCGAACGCAACGACGAGGAGCAGGATCGCGAAAAGCATGAGACAGGTGCCGGCGAGGGTGACGCCGCTGAACCTTTCCTGCAGACGCGGCGCGACCAGCACCGAAAACACCGCGAGCAGAATGCCCCAGCCGCAGAAGATCAGGCCGATTGCGTGCGGCGACATCAGCAGCACAAAGGGCGCGAAGGCGAGCACGGTGAAGAAGGCGTAATTGTAGAAGAAGGCCGCGACCGCGGTGGTCAGCAGTCCGGGATTTCCAAGCGCGCGAATGGGATCGAGGATGCCGGTCGTGCGCTGCGGCCTCGGCTGGAAGGGCAGGAATACCGCCACCGCGATGAAGCCGATCGCCATCAGCGTGCTCGTGCCGTAGAAGGGATAGCGCCACGACAGCGCGCCGAGCGCGGCGCCGAGCAGCGGCCCAAGCGAGATGCCGAGGCCGAGCGCCGCCTCGTAGAGCAGGATCGCGAGGTAGCTGCCGCCGCTCGCCGCCGCGACGATGACCGAGAGCGCGGTGGCGACGAACAGCGCGTTGCCCAGCCCCCAGCCGGCGCGATAGCCGACGAGCGCGGGAATGGAATTGGCGGTGCCGGAGAGGGCGGCAAAGACTACGATGAGCGCGGCGCCGACGAGCAGCGTGGCGCGGCCGCCGATGCGGCTGGAAACGAAGCCGGTAATCAGCATCATGATCGAGGTGACGGCGAAGTAGCTGGTGAACAGCAGCGAGACCTCTGCCGGCGTGGCGTCGAGGCCCTTGGCGATCGAGGTCAGGATGGGGTCGACCAGACCGATCGACATGAAGCCGACCATCGCGGCGAAGGCGGTCGCCCACACCGATTTCGGCTGGCGGAAGAAGCTGGCGGGTTGGCCGGAGGCTGCGTTGGCGGGCGGACGCATGGCGGGCACCGACGGTGAGTTTAGTTGTACGATACACTATCTGTATGATACATATGTTGGACGATGTCCAGAGGAGTTGTCGAACGAATGGCCAGGGCGAGGAACGCGCGAGCGTCGGCATTGACGACGGCGAACGGCGGCGATCCAGCGGCAGGAATCGAACGCGAGTTGCTCTATCTCGGGCGCACGCTGGAGGCGCTGCAGCGCAAGCGGCGCTATCCGCTCGACCGCTCGGGCTTCCTCATCCTGCGCACGCTCAGCGAAAACGGGCCGACGACGGTCGGCCACCTGGCCAAGGCGCTGCTGCTCGACAATTCGACGATGACGCGCCAGATCGCGGCGCTGGAAACGAAGAGGCTTATCCTGCGGGCGGCCCAGCCGGGCGACCGGCGCTCAGGAACCGTCGCGGCGACCGCGGCAGGCGAGGCGATGATGCGGGAAATGCTGGCGGTGCGTCTGACGCGCGTCGCCGGCTACGTATCCGGGTGGACCGCCACCGAGCAACGCGCCTTCGCGTCGCTGCTCGGCCGGCTCAACGGAGCAATAGCGGCGGCGCTCGCCGACTAGACCTGGTCAACCGCGCGTCGGCGAACCGAGGAGGCCGCGGCTCGCGGGCAGCAGGGCGGCGGCGAGTGCGATCTTGAGCAGGTCACCGAGCAGGAACGGAGCGACCCCGTAGGTCCAGGCGCCGGCATAGCCGATGCCGGTGTGGCCGCCGGCCTGGGCAAAAAGCGCGAGCCACGCGAAGCCCAGCACGAAGACGACTACATCGGCGACGATCATCGCCGCGAACAGGCGGATGAACGAGCGGTCCCAGCCGCGGTCGGCGACATAGCCGACGATGAGCGCGAGCAGGATGAAGCCGGCGAGGAAGCCGCCCGTCGGCCCGAGGAAGTAGAGCGGACCCGCCGCGGCCGGCGGCGTCGCCGTGAAGACGGGTAAGCCGAGGAAGCCTTCCGCCAGATAGGCGACGACGGTCAGCGTGCCCAGCCGCATGCCGTAGGCGGCGGCGATCGCCATGACCGCCAGCGTCTGCAGGGTCATCGGCACGGGATAGAACGGCACCGAGATCTTGGCGGAAATCACGAGGATCGCCGTGCCGACCAGCACCAGCGCGGTTTCGGCGAGGGTGCGGTCGCCGCTTGCCGGAAGAAGGCTCGGCGCCAGCGCTGTGCCGTGAACATTGGTCTGCATGGAACGATCCCCTGATGGGCTGGTTAGGTGTCCGACTTCAGGAAGCTATAGGCGAATGGAAGCCGGCCCGACAAGGGTTGCCCCGCCGTGGACGTGCGGCCGGGCATGCGCGAAAGGCGTTTGTGGCTCGCCCCGGCTTCGCTACAAGGGAGCGCATGTCCGAGTTGGTCGAAAATCGCAACCGCAGCCTCTCCAGTGTCCTCACCGCGGCGCCTGTCGTCCCGGTGCTTACCATTGATGACCGGGCGCAGGCGGTTCCACTGGCGAAGGCGCTGGTGGATGGTGGCCTGACGGCGCTCGAGGTGACGCTGCGCACCTCGGCGGCGCTGGACTCGATCCGCGCCATTCTGGCCGAGGTCCCGGGCGCCAACGTCGGCGCCGGGACGGTAACGACGGCCGAGCAGTATCACGCGGTCGAAAAGCTCGGCGTCAAGTTCGTGGTCAGTCCGGGCGCGACGCCGACGCTCATCTCCGCCGCGTCCTACTCGCCGGTGCCATACCTCCCCGGCGTCGCCACGGCCGGCGAGGCGATGACGCTTTACGAAGCTGGTTACCGGACCCTGAAGTTTTTCCCTGCCGAACAGGCGGGCGGCGTGGCCTACCTCAAGGCGCTCGCCGCGCCCTTGCCGGACGTCCGCTTCTGTCCGACGGGCGGCGTCGGCGTTGGCAACGCGGCGGCTTACCTTGCCCTTCCCAACGTCATTTGCGTCGGCGGTTCCTGGGTGGCGCCGGCGCCGGCGCTGGCTTCGGCCGACTGGGCGCGGGTGACCGCGCTCGCCCGCGCGGCGGCCGGCCTCAAGGCGGTGTGACCGCCACCACAGGGAATCTCCTTGCAAATGCGGCGGATTGCCGCCATATCCACGTCCGTTCGGGCACTTAAACCCGGAGACTGGAAAACGGCGCGAGGCCAACTCCTCGCTGGTTCTGGTGTGTAGCCTGAACTGTCAAGAATAAGACGCTTTGATTCCTTTCCCCGAAACCAAGCTGCCGACGCCCGCGAACACAGGTTGTGTTTCGCGTCCACACTAACGGGAGAAGGAATTCCCCAACATGGCTCGCCAGACCGGCACCGTTAAGTTCTTCAACGCCTCCAAAGGCTACGGCTTCATCACCCCGCAGGGCGGCAGCAAGGACGTGTTCGTCCATGTCAGCGCCCTCGAGCAGGCCGGCATCAGCCATCTCTCCGATGGCCAGCAGGTCTCTTTCGAGATCGAGCCGGACCGCATGGGTAAGGGCCCCAAGGCCGTAAAGCTCCAGCTCGTCTAGTCACCGCAAGGCGCCCCGGCGACGGGGCGCGGGTGCCAGCAAGAATCTGACGCCGCCGGCGGTAATTGCCGGCGGCGTTCTTGTTTTGGGATTTCAAACCGAAATCAGGTCAGGACTGCGTTGAACGCCTACGCGTACGACTGCAGCGGTATGCCCCACTGAATCAGAAAGGCGTCGCTTGGGTTTCCCCACACGACGCCTCCCTGATCAGTTCGCTTGGCCGTCGGCAGCCTCGCCCAGAGGTTGGGCGCCTACGACCGCGAGCCGATTCGTGGCTCGGCTCCGCATCCCC